>JAHFBW010000044.1 GCA_023249845.1 Candidatus Eiseniibacteriota bacterium | reverse complement strand
TCGCCGGCGAGCCGGTGACGTTCGAGCTGCCGGTCGCCTACCGCTGGACCGACGCCGTGCAGGGCGAGCGCTGGAGGCTACTCGAGGTGTCGCCGCCCGCGACGCTCGCGTTCGAGCAGCCGTTCCAGCTCTTCAATGGCGGCGCGCACACCGTGCGCGTCACCGTGCGCGGCCAGCGCGCAAGCGTCGACGGCACGCTGCGGCTCGAGGTGCCGGGCGGCTGGAGCGTGCAACCGCCGAGCGTGCCCGTGGCCCTCGATCGCGAGGGTGCCGAGCGGCAAGTGGAGTTCACGGTGACGCCCGGCCGCGAGGCGGGCACGGCGCGGGCCGTGCTCGAGGTGGGCGGCCGCACGTGGTCGCAGGGGGCACAGCGCATCGACTACGAGCACGTGCCGGTCCAGACGCTGTTCCCGCCCGCTGAGTTGAAGCTCGTGAAGGCCGAGCTCGCGGTGAAGGCGCCGCGCGTCGGCTATCTCGCAGGCTCCGGCGACCAGGTGAGCGACGCGCTCCGCCAGATGGGCTGCGCGGTCACAGCTCTCTCCGACGATGACGTCGCGAATGGCGACCTTTCGCGCTTCGACGCCATCGTGGCGGGCGTACGCGCGTACAACACACGGCCACGACTGCGCGCGCTGGAACCGCGGCTCCTGGATTGGGTCGCCAAGGGCGGCACGCTGGTGGTGCAGTACGTCACCACGTCGGACGGCCCGGTGGACTACCTGGGGCCGCTGCCGATGCGGTTGGGGCGCGACCGCGTCACGGTGGAGGAGGTTCCAGTCACGCTGCTCAAGCCCGGGCACCCGTTGCTCACCACACCCAACGCCCTCGTCGCCGCGGATTTCGAGGGCTGGGTGCAGGAGCGCGGGCTCTACTTCGCGAGCACATGGGATCCGGGCTACGACGCGCTGCTCGGCTGCCACGACCCAGGCGAGCCGTCAAGAGACGGCGGTCTACTCTACGCGAAGCACGGGAACGGCGCGTTCATCTACTGCGGCTATGCGCTGTTCCGCCAGGTGCCTGCGGGCGTGCCCGGCGCGTGGCGGCTGCTCGCCAACCTCGTGAGCGCTCCGTGACGGAAGTGCCGCCGGCCGGCGAACAACTTCCGGCTCCGGAGAGCCCGCCGCCGCTCGGCTCGTGGGCGAGGGCCTACGCGCTTGTGCTGGTCGCATTGCTCGTGGACCTGCTGTTGCTGTGGGCGCTCACGGAACGGTACCGGTGATCCGTCCGGCCGACGCGGCGGTGCTCGTCGCGACGCTCGCGGCGTTCGTGGGCTACGGGCTGTGGCGCGCGCGCGCGACGCGCGACCTCTCCGGATTCCTCGTCGCGGGCCGCAGCATGCCGTGGCCCATGGTGGCGCTCTCGATCATGGCGACACAGGCGAGCGCCGTGACATTCATGGCCACGCCGGGGCAGGGCTACGTGGCGGGCCTGTCGTTCGTGCAGTTCTACTTCGGGCTGCCGATCGCGATGGTCGTACTGTGCGCCACGCTGGTGCCGCTCTACCAGCGGATGCGTGTGACCACGGCGTACGAGTTCCTCGAGCGCCGCTTCGACGGCAAGACGCGCACGCTCGCGGCCGCGCTGTTCCTGGTGCAGCGCGGGCTCGCCGCGGGCATCACGCTCTACGCGCCCGCGCTCGTGCTCGCGGTGATCCTCGGCTGGGACGTGGGCACCACGTGCGCGCTCTTGGGCGCGCTCGTCGTGGGCACGATCGTGCTCGGCGGCTCCAAGGCCGTGGCGCACGCCCATGCGCTCCAGTTCGTCATCATCATGGGCACCATGGTGCTGGCGTTCGTGCTCGTGCTGCGCTCGCTGCCCGGCGGGATCGGGCTCGGCGACGCGCTCGCCGTGGCTGGCTCGGCGGGGAGGATGCGAGCGCTCGACCCGTCGTTCGATCCCGCCAGCCGCTACAACATCTGGGCGGGGCTGCTCGGCGGGTTCTTCCTGCAGATGTCCTACTTCGGCACCGACCAGTCGCAGGTCGGCCGCATCCTCACCGCCAGCTCATCGCGCGAGAGCAAGCTGGGGCTCTTGTTCAATGGCCTGCTCAAGGTGCCCATGCAGTTCGGCATCCTGTTGCTCGGCGTGCTCGTGTTCGTGGCGTACCAGTTCGAACCCACGCCCGTGTTCTTCGATCGCGCCGAGGCCGCGCAGGCGGCCGCAGGCCCGCACGCGGCGGAATGGCGCGGTGCCGAACAGGACTGGACGGCCGCACGCGCCGACCTCGCGGCCTCGCTCGTGGCCGAGCAATCGGCGCTTCGCGCGCGTGATGCGACAGCTGCGGAGATCGCGCATGCGAATGTACTTGCCGCGGACGTTGCGGCGAACTCGGCACGCACCCGCGCCATCGGCGTGATCAAAGCGACCGATGCTTCCGCCAACACGAACGACACCAATCACATCTTCCTCACCTACGTGCTCTCGCACCTGCCGGTGGGCGTGGTGGGGCTGGTGCTGGCCGCCATCTTCGGCGCCGCCATGAACTCGATCATGTCGGAGTTGAACTCGCTCGCCTCGACCACCGTGGTGGACGTGGTGAATCGGCTGCCGTGGCGCCTGGACGACGGCGCGCTGCTCAACTGGTCGCGGGGCGCGACGCTGTTCTGGACGGTATTCGCCGTGGGCTTCGCCCAGTTCGCCGGCCGGCTCGGGTCGCTGGTCGAGGCGGTGAATGTCGTGGGCTCGATCTTCTACGGCACCATCCTCGGCATCTTCGCCACTGGTTTCCTCGTGCAGCGCGCCGGCGGCACGGCTGTGTTCGTCGCGGCAGTGGTGGGGGAAGCAGCGGTGATCGCATGCTGGCTGCTCACGCCGCTCTCGTTCCTGTGGTGGAACGTGGTGGGCTGCGTGCTCACCGTGGCGGTGGCGGCACTGCTCGCGCGCCTCGGTGTGGACAAGCACGTGAAGATGGCCGAGGCCTGATATGCGTCGCCCCCGGCGTCTCGGGCCACCGGTGGCAACGCGTGAGATCGTCGGGCTCCGTCACTTCTTCGCGGTCCACTCCTCGAGCATCTTCTCGTTGCCCGCGAGCACTTCCTTCGCCACCGTCGTGTCGGTCTTGCCGTAGGCGATGGACTTCTTCATGAGCGCCACGGCGGCCTTCGTGTCGCCGCTCTTCTGCGCCATGCGCGCGAGCAGGCCTGCGGTCTGGAAGTTCTCCTTCATCCTGGCCGCCGACTGCGCCCACTTCGCGGCCTCGTCCGGCGCCACGCCGGCATCCTGCGCCCAGTTCGCGGCGCGGTACGGCGTGCGCCAGTCGTCGGGCTTCGCCTCGGCGACCGCGGCGCGCGCCGCGGCGAGCGTCTTGCCGTTGGTGTCCACGGTGAGCTTGAGCGGCAACGCGAGCTTCTCCCAGCGCAGGTTCAGCGTGACCGCGTCGTTCGTCGGCTCGTCGAACGTGAACTGCATGCGCTCGACGGCGGGCTCGGACGCCACGGCCTTCACCGTCACGCGCAGCGCGTCCTGCTTGGGGTCGTAGTTCGAGGTGGCCTGGAGGTCCTTCTGCGACGAGAACGCCACCGTCCACGCCTCGGGCGTCGGAATGGTCACGATCGAATACGTGCCGGCCGCGAGCTTCTGGCCCTCGACCGTGATCTCGTCCGAGCAGGTGAACTGATTGGGCTCGTTGGCGCCCGTTCGCCAGGGCTGGTTCCAGGGCACCAGTCCTCCCCAGATGACGCGGCCCTTCACGCCGGGGCGCGAGTAGCTCATGGACAGCTCGGTTGTGCCCACAGTCTGTTGCACCTTGGCGCCGGGGCTCGGGCGCGGCGTGGCGAATTGCTGGGCCGAAGCGGGGACGGCCAGGGCGAGCACCATCAGGGCGGCCGAACGGCGCGCGAATTGCTGGAAACGCATGGTGAGGTGTCTCCGAACCGTGGGGAATGGGCGATGGGCTGGGCCCGCGCGGCCGCGGGTTGGGGATGGGAACCTAGCAGACGGCGTGGGGGGTGCACATCGCGGGTCAGCGGCCGGCATTTCGCGATGCGTCGGGCGGCCGTGTCCGTGTAGAATCCTCGGGCACCCCCGTCGTCCATCCCCCAGACCCCCGTAGAGGGAGGGATCATGCACCGTCGTGTGTTGCTGCGGGCCGCGTTGCTCGCCCTCGTCGTACCAGGAAGCGCCCAGGCCCGTCCGACGCACCCTGGCACGGCTGCTATCGAACTCTCGGCTCGCACCCGGAATAGCGCTGCGCTGGTCGCGTGGAAGCCACGCGCCTGGATGCCGCCGGCGACCGCGGTCGCCACCTCGTCCCCGGGCCTGCGCGTCGAGCGCGACCCCGTGGACGGCACGCTCTCGATGCCCGCTCCCGACCAGTTCGGAGCGCGTTTGGTCGAAGGCGAGCGCACGCCCGTCTCGGTGACGCGCCTTCCCAATGGCGCCATCCGCGCCCGGTTGGACGAGAACTTCGCCGAGTTCGCCGTGGTGCGGCTCGGCGCCGACGGCAAGCCGCATTGGAGCTGTGTGCAGGGGCCAGAGGGCGTCCAGAAGTTCATGCGGATGTCGGTGGCCCCGGCGCGTGTTCCGGCCCCCGGCACCGTGTGGGAGGACAAGTGACCATGCGCACGCTCCTCCGCACGCTCCTGTCGGTCGCCCTCGTGGCGGCCACGGCCGCGCCCGCCTGGTCCGCGGCCACGATCACCATCATCAACCTGGACGGCGCCGGTGAGGGCTTCAACGACCCCACGCCGGCCGCGCCCGTGGGCGGCAACGCCGGCATCACCGTGGGCCAGCAGCGCCTGAACTGCTTCCAACAGGCGGCGAGCATCTGGGGCTCGATCCTCACGTCGGGCGTCACCATCCAGATCCAGGCCGCGTTCAACCCGCTGTCTTGCACTGCCACGAGCGCCACGCTCGGCTCGGCCGGCCCGCGCTTCGTCGAGGCCAACGACCCGTCATTCGAGTTCCAAAGTTACTGGTACCACGAGGCGCTCGCGTGCAAACAGGCGGGCGTGGACTTCACGGTCCCGGGCGTCAATGGCCTGCCTATCACGGACACGGGCGCCGACATCAACGCCCAGTTCAACTCGAATCTCGGCAACACCGGCTGCCTCACGGGCTCCGGCTGGTACTACGGGTTCGACCACAACGAGGGCACCAAGATCGACCTGCTCGCGGTCTTGCTGCACGAGTTCGCCCACGGGCTCGGCTTCAGCACGACGACGAGTGGTTCCACGGGCAACTACCTGAATGGGCCTCCCGCGCTGCCCGCGGTGTGGGACCAGTTCCTCTATGACGAGACCACGGGTCTGCACTGGGACGAGAACTCCAACGTGCAGCGCGTGGCTTCGGCGATCAACACTGGCAACCTCACCTGGGATGGTGTCGAGGTGACCTATGGAGCCTCCCTGTTCCTGAGCCACCAGGCCGAACTGGTGGTGCCGTACGCGCCGGGTTCGGTGCTGGGGAATGCTGCGGCGTTCGGGCCCGCGCTCACTCCGGGCGGCATCACGGCTCAAGCGATCGTCGTGGTGGATCCTGTGGCCCCGGCGTCGGACGGCTGCGAGACACCGTTCACGAATGCCGGCGCGCTCGCGGGGAAGATCGCGGTCATCGATCGCGGGTTCTGCAATCACACAGTGAAGGTGAAGAACGCCCAGCTAGCGGGCGCGCTCGCGGTGATCGAGCTGAACAACGTGGCGGGCGGGTTTTCGCCCGGCGGAAGCGATCCCACGATCACCATCCCGACGATCGCGTTGAGCCAGGCGGATGGCACCGCGCTTAAGACCGCGATCTCGGGCGGCACGACGATCGTGACCGTTCGCACGAGCCCGACCGTCGTCGCCGGCCTCCACCCGAGCGGCCACGTTCGCATGTACTCACCCAATCCCTACCAGGGTGGCTCCAGCGTCTCGCACTACGACATCTCGCTCACGCCGAACGCGCTGATGGAGCCCGCCATCAACGCGGACCTGACGAGCAGCGTGGACCTGACCGAGGACCTGTTCCAGGATATCGGCTGGCTGCCGCACACGACGGGCGTTCCCGGTGGGGGCCCGGCCACTCGCATCGCGCTCACGAGCACGCCGAACCCGGCACACGGACCGCTGGCCGTGAACTTCGAGCTGGCCACGGACGAGTCGGTCGAGCTGACGCTGTTCGACGTGAGTGGGCGCCAGATCCGCTCGCTCGCGAAGGGCGCGTTCCCCGCGGGCCGGCACGACGTGGCGTGGGACGGCCTTGACCAGGCGGGCCACCCCGCGGCGCCGGGCGTCTACCTGGCGCGCCTCAAGGGGCCGCGCACGCGGGCCACGCATCACCTCGTGCTCGTGAACTGATCAGCCGCAAGCCCATTCGGATCTGAAACGCGACGACCACCTCATTCACGAGGTGGTCGTCTGTGTTTCGGGTGCCGCGACGCCGGGGCGTCAGGCCGCGCGTCGGATCAGCGACTCCAGCTCCGGCAACAGCCGGCCGAGCTCGGCGTCCAGCCCGGGCAGCAGCGACGCGGCACGCGCCAGGTCCGCGGCGCGCACCGCCCGCTCCACCTCGAGCGCGGCGTCGGCCGCCGGTTGTGCGGCGAGCGTCAGGAGCAGGCCCTTCAGCGTGTGGGCGCTGCGCAGCGCGGTCTGCGCCTCGCCCGAAGCCAGCGCGTTCCGCAGGTCGCGTAGCTGCACCAGGTGGTCGCGCAGGAACGCTCCGACGATGTCCTGCAACATCTCCTCGTCGTCGTCCATGTTGCGTCGCAGTCCATCGAAATCCAGCACCGGGCCCGATGAAGGTAGCGGCGTGAGCACGGGCGTCACGTTCGACCCGACGGCGTTCATCTGCCGCGGCATGATCTGGGTGAGCGTGCCGAACAGCTCCCGGGCGTTGATGGGCTTCGTGAGATAGGCGTCCATGCCCGCCTGCAGACACTTCTCGCGATCGCCGGTCATGGCGAGCGCGGTGAGCGCCACCACGGGCAGGCGCGCTCGGCCATGCGCCTTCTCGCGTTCGCGGATCTCGGCCGTGGCCTCGAAGCCGCCCATGTTCGGCATGTGCACGTCCATGAGCACGACGTCGAACGCTTCGCGTTCGAGCAGCGCCAGGGCCTCGAGTCCGTCGTTCGCCACCGACACGCGGTAGCCGCGCTTCTGCAGCATGGTGACGGCGAGCTTCTGGTTCACGAAGTTGTCTTCGGCCAGCAACACCTTCAGCGAGGCCTGCGGTGCACCGGTCGCGGGAGTGGAGATGGAGCTGGTCATGACCACGGATTCCTTCCATGTACCGGACGCCGACGGTGGCGGGTACGAGTTCTCGGCCCCGATCACCTGCGCGACGACCTGGTAGAGCGAGCGCTGCGACAACGGTTTGGTGACATAGGCGGCCAATCCCAGCTCGCGGCAGCGCGCCACGTCGCCAGACTGGCCTCCCGAAGTGAGCATCATGATGGTGTGCGCGGGCACACCCGGGAAGTCCTTCACGCGTTCGGCGAGCTGGAGCCCATCCAGGTCGGGCATGTGGTAGTCGAGCACGATGAGCGAGAACGAGCGGTTCTCCGCACGCGCGCGCCACAGCTCGGTGAGGGCTGCACGCGCGCCGTCGGCGGCGGTGACGACCAGGCCGAGCGCCGTGAGCTGCTCGCTCAAGATGCGGCGATTCGTCGCGTTGTCGTCCACGATGAGCACGTGGAGGCCATTCAACGACACCGGGGGCATCGCCGGCGCCAGCGAACCGCTCGCGAGGCCGAGCTTGAGAGTGAAGTGGAACGACGAACCCTGCTCCTCCTTGCTCTCCACCCAGATCTCGCCGCCCATCATGTCCACGAGCCGCTTGCAGATCGTAAGGCCGAGCCCCGTGCCGCCGAATCGCCGCGTCGTGGAGTTGTCGGCCTGCGTGAACGCCTCGAAGATGCTGCCGAGCTTCTCAGCGGGAATGCCGATGCCCGTGTCGCGCACCTCGAAGTGCATCACGGCGGTGTCCCCATCGGACTCACGCACTTCGCCCAACACGACGATCTCGCCCCGGTTCGTGAACTTGATGGCGTTGCTCACCAGGTTCACGAGCACCTGCTTGAAGCGCACGGGGTCGCCGACGACGCCGTCGGGCACGTCGGCGTGCACGTCGCACAACAGCTCGATGTTCTTCTGGTGGGCCCGCAGCGCCACGGTCTTCAGCGCCAGCTCCATCTCCGTGCGCAGCTCGAACGTGGTGCGGTCCAGGTCCAGGCGACCCGCCTCGATCTTCGAGAAGTCCAGGACGTCGTTGATGACGCCGAGCAGCGTCTCGGCGGAGGAGCGCGCGGTCTGGAGGTAGTCGCGCTGTTCTTCGTCCAGTTCGGTCTCCAGCGCCAACTCGGTCATCCCGATGACGCCGTTCAACGGTGTGCGGATCTCGTGACTCATGTTCGCGAGGAACTCGCTCTTGGCGCGGCTCGCGCCCTCGGCGCGGTCGCGGGCGGCAGTGAGTTCCGCGTTCGCGTCCACCAGTTCGTGCGTACGCGCCTGCACGAGCGATTCCAAGTGCTCCTGGTGCTCCTGGAGCTGGCCGTCTCGCTTCTGCACCTCGGCGAGCATCTCGTTGAAACCGCCGATGACCTCGCCGATCTCGTCGTCGCTCGTGCGCACCGCGCGCTTCGAATAGTCGCGTGAGGCACTCACTTCGCGCGTCACCGAGGCGAGATGAAGCAGCGGTCCGGCGATGGCGCCCTGCAGCATGGAGGACAGCACGAACGCCACGATGATGGCCGCCAGCAGCACGACCCCGACGATGACGGCGTAGCGCCGAATACGCTCCTGCATCTCGAGCAGGTCGGAGCGGATGTAGACCGTTCCGATCGTCTCGCGATCCAGGACGATGGGTCGGAACACGCCCACCCAATGACGCGCCTTCTCGTAGCCGTCCCGCCGCGCCCGCGCGGGCCACACCGCGTCCGCGACCAGCTCGCGCTGGTAGGTGGCGAACGGGCGGTCTTCGGCGTCGTACACGCAGGCCGAGAGCACGTGTTTCTGCGCGCGGAGCGAGCCGAGCACTCCACGCGCCGCCTCGGTGTCCCCGAACGTGAGCGCCGCGGTGGTGTTGTCCGCGATGACGTCGCCAAGTATGGCGAGGTCGCGTGACATCGTGCGCTGGAACGTGAACAGCTCGTACCCGAGGAACGCGCCGCACGCCAGCACGAGTGCCACGACACTCGTGAGCATGGTGATGAACGACAGCCGGTGCCGGAGCTTCAGTCGAAGGCGCGTCATCACGGGTTCCCGGGCGCGTCCGAGACAAGGCGCGCCAGCGCGAGCAGCTTGGCAGAGAGCTTCAGGCCCGTGCGTTCCGCCTGGCCCAGGTTCACCTCGAAGCGGACTCGGTCGCCTTCGGCGGAGAAGCCCACCATGCCACCGTGCGCGGCGAAGCCCGGGGCGTCACTCACGGTGAGCACGGCGGACGTATCCACCACCGCGAGCACGTCGGTCATGTGTGCCAGCTCGCTTTCCGCAACGTAGAGGATCTGGCTGCCCTTCGCGTCCTGCGGCCGGCGCGCGAAGCGAACGAACACGGGATGGCCGTTCACGGTCTTGCTCGAAAGCACGCCGGCCAGCTCTACCGCAAGTTCGTCCTCGCCCAGGATGGTGAACACGAGCGGCGCCTCAGTGTCCCTGTGGATGCCGGGCCACTCGACGAACTTGGCGATGTTCCACAACATGTTCGCCTTGGTCTGATTCACGTCGGCGCGAACGGCGGAGACAAATATGCACATGCTTGCGCCGACGAACGCGAGCACGTTCGCCAGTGTGCAACGGAATCGACGCGAACGATCGGGGGAGCCATTTGCGTGGCTCGGGTTCAGTGTCGGCGTCGAATCCGGGCGGTGGTCGGGGTGCGATCGCAAGGCGCCATCTCCGTACGGGCTCGAGGATCTGGGACTCAGAGAACCGGGCCGGTTTTCGGCCATCGCGAGAACCTGCTTGAGTGTGGACATGCTTCTCGTGCATGGTGGCGGGCCGCGGGGCGCCTTGGGATGCTCACTTTCCAGTCCGACGCCCCGCTGCAAGACGTTGCGCCCGTGTCCCGAGGCGCACTTGACGCGCCGCTCTCACGGCGCTCCCCACTTTTTTCTTTCGCCGGAGCCTCGATGCCCTTTGCCTCCCTCGGCCTGCCCGCCCCGCTCCTGCGTGGTGTGCGTGCGGCCGGTTACCAGACGCCCACGCCCGTGCAGCAGCGCGCCATCCCCCTCGTGCTCGAGGGCGGCGATGTCGTGGCCGCCGCACAGACGGGGAGCGGCAAGACAGCCGCGTTCGTACTGCCGATCCTCGCGCGACTGCTCGATCGCCCGCACGCGCTGCGCTCGCTCGTGCTGGCTCCCACCCGCGAACTCGCGGCGCAGATCGAGACCGCCGCACGCGACCTGGCGCGATTCACCAAGTTGAAGGTCGGCGTGGTCCATGGCGGCGTGAACATCGGGCCCCAGGAGCGCATGCTGCGAGGCGAGGGCGTGGACATGCTCGTCGCGACGCCGGGCCGGCTCCTGGACCTGCACGGTCGTCAGAGCGTCGCGCTCGATGACGTCGAGGTGCTGGTGTTGGACGAGGCCGATCGCATGGTCGACATGGGATTCGCGCCGGACCTGAAGCGCATCCTGCGACTACTCCCGGACGACCGCCAGACGCTGATGTTCTCCGCGACCATGCCGCCGGCGCTCAACGACGTCGCGCGCGACGCGCTCCACGATCCGGTGCGCGTGGACCTGTCGACGCCCACGCGCACCGTGGCCGGCATCACCCAGGCCGTCTACCCGGTGTCGCGCGCGCTCAAGACCGACCTCCTGGACGTGCTCCTGCGACGCACCGACATCGGCGGCGTCATCGTGTTCGCGCGCACGAAACGCGGCGCCGACCGACTCGCCCGCCAGCTCGAGAAGCGCGGGCACAACGTCGCGGCGCTGCACGGCGATCGCACGCAGTCGCAGCGCGAACGGGCGCTGCGCGACTTGAAGCGCGGGCGCGTCCAGCTGCTCGTCGCCACCGACATCGCGTCACGCGGCATCGACGTCGAGGACCTGACCCACGTCATCAACTACGACGTGCCGATGGCGCCCGAGGACTACGTGCACCGCATCGGACGCACGGGCCGCGCCGAAGCCACGGGCGACGCGTTCACGCTCGTGAGTCCGGAAGAGGAGCGCGACCTGAAGGCCATCGAGCGCTTCATCGGGCACACCATCGTGCACGTCACCATCCCGGACTTCGACTACAAGCGTCGGCCCGCACCCGAGGAAAGAGGGCACGGCCGCGGACACGGCCGCGAGCGCGACCGCGACCATGGTCGCGCGGAGAAGCCGCGCGGGTCGGTGACTCGCCCCGCGGCCGCCGAGCCCGCCGAGCCTTCGCACGGCCGGCGGCCTCGCCGCGACGCGCCGGGTGGACGCGGCCGCAGGCGGTAGCGCCGGAGCGAGCGGGCGTCGTCGAGGTTCGGGGTGCGAGTTCCACGCGGGGAGTCCACGGCCAGGCTCTAGTCGCGACCGCCGGGGTAGCGCATCCCGCGAAGCTCGCGATAGAGCCGTACGGCGTAATTGTCGGTCATGCCCGCGACGTGGTCGGTGATGCGCACGAGCTGGTCGTAGCGGCTGCCATCGTCCGAGATGACCATCGAGCGCAGCCGCCGCTGGTGCTTGCCGCGTAGCGAGTCGGGCTCGAGCAGCGCGTTCACGAAGTGCTGCAGCAGGCCCTGGATCGCCTCGGCGCCGGCGAGTTCCATCTTCAAGACGTCACGCGCCTCGTAGCACTGCTTCACGCAGGCCTGCTCGACCAAGTCCAGCTCGTCAGCGAGCGAGATGAACTTGCGCAGTTCGTCGTCGAACGAGCCCTCGAGGATGGTGTCCATCCTCGCCATGAACGTCTCGGCGAACTGGTGGATGAGCGTGTCAATGGCCCGCGCGCGCAGCCAGCCCGCGCGATCGAGCTGGTCGCCCCGGTGCGGAAGCCGCTGCGTGGCGGCGGTATCGTCGCCGTGGGCACCTGCGAGCGGACGCACGAGCTTCAGGTAGTCCGCCTCGGAGACGTGCTTCAACCGGAAACCGTCCTCCAGGTCCAGCAGGAGATAGGCCATGTCGTCAGCCGCCTCGGTGAGGAACGCCAGCGGGTGGCGCGGCCAGTGGTCGGTGCTCGCCGACCGGCTCGTCAGCCCCACTGCGTCGGCCGCGCGGGTCCACGCGGCGAGTTCGCCGGCCATGAGCCCGTGCTTGCGCCCGGACCGGCCGCGCGGTTTCGCGGCGGCCACCTCCGACGTGCACGGGTACTTCATGAACGCGCCGAGTGTGGAGTGCGTGAGCCCGAGGCCGCCGCCGCGCCACGGGTGTTCGAGCCGGGTGAGGATGCGGAACGCCTGCGCGTTACCTTCGAAGCGGAGCAGATCGGCGCGCTGGCGATCGCTCAATCCATCGAGCAGTCCCGCGGGAGCATGGCGTGCGAAGTACTCGCGGATCGCCCGCTCGCCGACGTGGCCGAAGGGTGGATTGCCAAGGTCGTGTGCGAGGCATGCGGCCGCGACGCAATCGCCCACGTCGCGTGCGTCGCGACCGTCGGGGAGCGAGGCACCCGATTCCTTGAGCTTCCGACCCACGAGGTTCCCAAGTGACCGGCCGATCGTGGCGACCTCGAGGCTGTGCGTGAGTCGCGAGTGCACGTGGTCGTCCACAGGCAGAGGGAACACCTGCGTCTTGTCGGCGAGCCGCCGGAACGGTCCGCTGAACAGGATGCGATCGTAGTCGCGCTGAAACGGCGAGCGGGCCGCCGGCGCGGCGTCAGCGACCGCCATGTCGCGCGTGTCGGGAAGCAGGCGCTGCCAGTCGAGCGTGTGCGGCACGTCGGGCTCCCGCGCGAAGTGGAACAGCGTTCGGACCGCGCCGTTTGCGGGCGAGATGCACGCGGGCTAGACTGCTTCCCCGCATGTCATGACCGTTCCCGGCGCAGCTCATGTGACTGCCGCACACAATAGAGAAGACCGACCGGAGATGCCATGAGCACGAACCCGAAGTTGCAGGCGTGGGTCGAGGATATGCGGGCGATGTGCCGCCCCGAGCGCGTCGTGTGGTGCGATGGCTCGGCCGCCGAGTACCAGGAGATGCTCCGGCTCATGGTGCACGCCGGCACGGCGTTGTGGCTCGACGAAAAGAAGCGTCCTGGCAGCGTGTTCGTGCGCTCGGACCCCGCGGACGTGGCCCGCGTCGAGGAGTTCACGTTCATCTGCTCCAAGTCCAGGGACGAAGCCGGTCCGACGAACAACTGGCGGGACCCCGAGGAGACGCGCGTGATGATGCGCGGGCTCTACGACGGCGCCATGCAGGGCCGCGCGATGTACGTGATCCCCTACAGCATGGGCCCGATCGGTTCGAGCATCTCGCGCATCGGCGTCGAGCTCACGGACTCGCCCTACGTCGTGGCCAGCATGCACGTCATGGCGCGCGTCGGGAGCCCGGTGCTCAAGGCCCTGGGTTCGAGCGACGACTTCGTGCGCGGGGTCCATTCGGTGGGTGCTCCGCTCAGCTCTGCCACCGTGCCGGACTCGCCGTGGCCCTGCAACGCGTCGTCCAAGTTCATCACGCACTTTCCCGACACGCGCGAGATCTGGTCCTACGGCTCGGGCTACGGCGGCAACGCACTGCTGGGCAAGAAATGCCATGCTTTGCGGATCGCGTCGGTGCAGGCGCGTGACGAGGGCTGGCTCGCCGAGCACATGCTCATCCTGAAGCTCACCGACCCCAAGGGGCAGGTCGCCTACGTCGCGGGCGCGTTCCCGTCCGCGTGCGGCAAGACCAATCTCGCCATGCTGAATCCGACGCTGCCCGGCTGGAAGGTGCAGACGATCGGTGACGACATCGCGTGGATGAAGTTCGGCGCCGATGGCCGACTCTACGCCATCAATCCCGAGGCCGGGTTCTTCGGCGTGGCGCCGGGCACGAGCATGAAGTCGAATCCAAACGCCATGGCGACGATCGCCCGTGGCACCGTGTTCACGAACTGCGCGCTCACCCGGGACGGCGACGTGTGGTGGGAGGAGATGAGCGAGGCGCCGGCCGCGCTCACGGACTGGCTCCGCCGGCCGTGGACTCCGCAGAGCGGACGCAAGGCCGCGCACCCGAACGCGCGCTTCTGCGTGCCCGCGAGCCAGTGCCCGGTGATCGCCCCCGAATGGGAGGATCCGAACGGCGTGCCGATCTCGGCGATCCTGTTCGGCGGGCGACGCGCGAACACGGTGCCGCTCGTGAACGAGGCGCTGTCGTGGCAACACGGCACGTTCCTGGGCTCCATCATGAGCAGCGAGACCACAGCCGCCGCCGCGGGCACCGTGGGCGCGCTGCGGCACGACCCCATGGCGATGCTGCCGTTCTGCGGTTACCACATGGGTGATTACTTCGCCCACTGGTTGAAGCTCGGTGCGGGTGCCGACGCCTCGAAGCTGCCGCGAATCTTCCACGTCAATTGGTTTCGCAAGGACGCGAACGGCAAGTTCCTGTGGCCGGGCTACGGCGAGAACAGCCGCGTCTTGAAGTGGGTGTTCGAGCGGGTGCACGGCACGGCGGCAGCGGTGGACACGCCCATTGGGCGGCTGCCCGCGCCGGGCGCGCTGGACTTGAGCGGGCTCCAGGTTCCCGAGGGTGCCGTCGAGGAACTGCTCCGCGTGGACCTCGATCTCTGGACGCAGGAGCTGCCCGCGATCAAGACGCACTTCGACAAATTCGGCGCGAAGATGCCACAGGGGCTCCGCGACGAGCTGGCGTCCCTCGAGCAGCGGCTGGCGTCGGCGAACGCGACCGCCTGACGTTCCGCCGATCCGTCGCTCCGCCGTTCCACGGACCGGGGATGCGGATCCCCCGGTTACGGGATCGACGCCGTCAGCACGTCGGGGTCGGACTCCGTCACGAGGATGTCGTCCTCGATGCGCACGCCACCGAACTCCATGAGCGCGTCCACACGGTCCCAGCGCACGGCATCGCGATGGCGCTCGCGGAGTGAGGCGTCCTGGAGCAGCGCCGGGATGAAGTACACGCCGGGCTCCACCGTCATCAGGTAACCCGGTTCGAGCGGCAGGTCGGTGCGTAGCATCGAGAGCCCCGGGCGCGTGCTGCGCGCGCGACCGGGCAGGTAGCCGCTCGCGTCCCGCACGCCGAGTCCCACCATGTGGCCCAGCCCGTGCGGGAAGAACAGCGCGTGCGTGTCCCGTTCGACGAGTGACTCCGCGGAACCCACGAGCAGGCCGAGCGACACCAGCCCCTCCGCGATCTCGTGCGCGGCGGCGAGGTGCAGATCCCGCCACTCGGCGCCCGGGCGGCAGCGCGAGATGGCGTTCTGCTCGACGCGAAGCACGATCGCATGGAGCGCGCGGAAGAAGCCGTCGTCGCCGCCAGGGAGCCGGTAGGTGCGCGTCACATCCGCCGTGTAGCGCGAGACCTCCGCGCCGGCGTCCACGAGCACGACGTCCCCCGACTGCGCGCGCCTGTCACCGGGAGAGAAGTGCAGCACGCCGGCGTGGCTCCCGATGCCGACGATAGTGCCGTAGCCCGTGCGGTCCGCACCGCCACGCAGGAACGCTGTCTCGAGTTCGACCTGGAGTTCGCGTTCGCTGGCGCCGGCCTTCAGCGCCTGAACGAGCGCACGGAAGCCCTGCGCGGTGGCCTCGCACGCCTTGCGTACGAGCGCCAGCTCGTGCGAATCCTTGGGCCGTCGCAGGTGCATCAACTGTTCTCGCAGCGCCGCGGCACGAATGCCGTCGCCCGCGATGCCGGGGATCGCGGCACCCAGCGTGACCACGGGCCTGCCACGCCGGGCCGCGAGCCATCCGCCCAGTTCGTGGAGCGGCGTGCCCGGAGCGTCGGTGCGGCCCTCCCACACGCGTTCGGCTTGTGTGACCGGAGGGATGAAATCGGTCCAGCCGTCGCGAGGGTCGAACGCGAGCACGGCGTCCGCGACCTCGTGACCCGCGAGCCACAGGTACTCGACGTGGGCCAGGAACGGGTAGGTCTGGTCGGCGCCGCCGGGCACGCCGATCACGGGGCCGGAACCGATCAACACGAGCTCCTCACGGAGCGCCCACGCGGCGGCGGCGCGTTCGCGCCGCTTCGAGAGCAGGTCTTCCATGTTCCCACTCTACCTCGGGACCGGGTCGCGCGCCCGGCGCCGCGTCACCAGCGCAGTTCCACGGCCACCTCACCGTGGCGGGGCAGCGTGACCTTGCGCCTCAACTCGCTCAGGCCCGGCGCCCACGCGTGCAACACGTAGGACCCTTCCGGGAGTTCGGGCAGCCGCCACTGGCCCGCCCGATCCGGACGCGTGAACGCGTGATTCGGGGCCACCACCAGGTTCATGGACATGTCGGGATGGATATCGCAACGCACCTGGACCTGGCCCGGCTCGCGAAACGTCAGTCTCTCCGTGTGGCCCGGCGCGAGCTTGCCGAGATCGAACTCATGCGCCGGCGATACGCTGAACGAGCCGTGCCAGACGCGGTCCTCGTTGTGGATGACCAGGGTGTCGCCAACCGCCAGCACCAACACGCGGGGTTGGAACTGCAGGTGCCTCGCCGCGATCCGCGGCTTGGGCTGGGTGCGGCGGCGGCCAAGGAACCAGCTTCGGCGACCGAGTGCGAGCTCGTGCTCGCTGCGCTCGGGCACGCTCTCGAGCCACACCACCACGTCGGTGGCCACAGGGCGCGGCCCTCCGGCCGGCGGCGCGCTCGGGAACGCCGTGCCGCGAATCGACGCCGCGCCGACGGGGATCGCGAACGCCGCAAGTCCCATCACCACCGCGAAGCATCCCAGGCGACCCTTCATGAGCCTCCCGCGATTGGAAACCGCTGCCACGACTCCCTCATCCCGCGCGCGCAACCTCGCTCTGAAGCGCGAGCATGTTGCCTTCCGTGTCACGGAAGAATGCCATCCACAGATCGCTGGTGGCCAGCTGGGCGACCATGTGCGGATCCGACTCGAAGTGCACCCCGCGCGTGGCGAGTTCGCGGTGTGCGGCAGGGATATCGGCAACGTCGAGATAGAGGATCGAGCCCGGATGGTCGAACTCCGGCGATTCGGGAGGGGAGAGCATGATGCGGACGCCCCCGAGATCGAAGAACGCCAGGTTACCCGCCGCGAACAGGAACCGAAGTCCCAGCACGTCGCGATAGAATTCGGCGGCCCGTGCGATGTCGTGCACGTTGATCGAAAGTTGGCCGAGGCGACGGATCATGGGTTCGGATGACATGCGGCCTCCGAGGGAGTTGGACACAGCGCTCGTGCGTGCGGACTATGCCACGCGTCACGCCGGAGCGGGACTGGACGTAGGAGGGTCGGACCCTCAACCCTGACGACGGAGAACGACCATGACGAATCCCACACGCGACACCGCCACCCTGGCAGGCGGATGCTTCTGGTGCCTCGAGGCCGTGTTCGACCGCGTTCGCGGGGTCGAGAAGGTCGTCTCGGGCTACATCGGCGGGCGCACCGACGCACCCAGCTACCACGACGTCTGCCGCGGGAACACAGGCCACGCCGAGGCCATCCGGATCACGTTCGATCCCACCGTGGTGACTTACCGCGAGCTCTTGGAGCTGTTCTTCGCCTTCCACGATCCCACAACGCTCGACCGGCAGGGCCCCGACGTCGGCACGCAGTATCGCTCGGCGATCTTCCCGCACTCGCCGGAGCAGGAGCGCGTCGCGCGCGACGTGATCGCGGCGCTCACGAACGAAGGCGTGTTCGGCGCAGCTATCGTCACCACGCTCGAGCCGGACGGACCGTTCTTCGCGGCAGAGACCTATCACCAGGGCTACTTCGAACGGAATCCCGACCAGGCCTATTGTCAGGCGATGATCGCGCCCAAGGTGGCGAAGCTGCGCGCGCGCTACGCGGACCGGCTCCGCGAGGCACCCGCCGGCCGCTGAGGTCATTCGCGCTGTCGCTTGACCTTGGCTCTCCGGCGCGTCGAGACTGACCGTTGCGGTGAAGGCTGGCCGCCGTCTCGTCTATCCCCAGGGAAACACCATGAGCCCGCACGCAGTCGACGCACGCATGCTGCCGCGCTATGCGTGGCTCTCGGCCATCGCGGCGGTGACGACGCTCGGGTTGAAGTCCACGGCGTGGACGCTCACCGGTTCGGTGGGCATGCTCTCGGACGCGCTCGAGACGCTCGTGAACCTCGCCGGGGCGGTGCTCGCGATCCTCATGTTGCACGTCGC
>JAHFBW010000288.1 GCA_023249845.1 Candidatus Eiseniibacteriota bacterium | reverse complement strand
GCCGTCACGGGCAGCCGGCTCCAGCGGTCCTCGAAGGTGTCCGCCGTGATCACCATCTGCTCGCGCGCCGTCTTCATCGCGAGCTCCACCGGGCTCAGGTTCTGCGCGAGCGCCTTGGCGCGCGCCGCCGCCAGCGACAGCCGCTGCTCGAACTCGGACGCGTCCTTCTTGGCGTCCACCCGCCCCGTGAACACGTCCCAGACGCTCACGCCCTGGCTGTGCTGCAGGTAGGCGTCGAGCGCCACCGTGGCCGCGGCAAAGATCGCCGCCACGCCCCCGGCCTTCGCCTGCGGCGTGTTCAGCGCCGCCCACATCTTGTGCGCCCCGCCTTCGACCTTCAGCAGCCCGCTCACCAGCGCCGGCGTGACCGCGGCGATCGCACCAAGCCCCAGCGCCGTGTTCTGCGTGCTCTCCGGCAGCCCCATGAACGCGTTCGTGAGCGCCGTCGCCTTCTGCGCGCCCTCACTCAACGCCGGCAGCACCTTCGAGCCGAGGTTGATGCCCAGCGTCTCCAGTGAGCCCTTGAGCGCCTCCACATCCCCGTGCAGGTTGCCCATGCGCTGCGCCGCCACGTCCGCGGCGTTCGTATCGCGCATCTTGTTGCTCATCGTCGTGAACTCGTCACCCGTGAGCTTCATCAGCCCCGCGGCCGTGCGGAACGCGTCGTTGCCGAAGATCGTCTTCAGCGCGACCGTCTGCTGCTCCTGGCTCAGCGGCCCGAGCTTGTCGTGAAGCTCCTGGACGATGGCCGGCAGCGGGCGCAACTGGCCCTCGGCCGTGTAGAACTGCAGCCCCAGCTCGGCGATCGCGTTTTTCGCCTCTTTGCTGTTGCCCGGCAGCGCCACGATGAACGTCTTGAACGACGTGCCCGCGTCCAAGCCACTGCTGAACGCGCTCGCCGTCGCCGCGATCGTCGTCGTGAAATCGGCGAACGACACCCCCGCCGTGGCCGCCGCGCCCCCGCCCTGGGCGATCGCCTGCGCCATGTCGTCCACGCCAAACCGTGACGTGTTCGCCGCCCCCGCCAGCCGGTTGACCACCTCCGTGGTGGCCAGCTGCGTCCCCTTCCACACGTCCATCGACGTGGCCACCACGCGCGCCGAGTCCGCCAGCCCGTAGTTGCCCGCGGCCGCGAGGTCGACCGCCGCCAGCGCCTCGCCGCCCACGATCTGGCTCACCGAGCGTCCGCCCGCGGCCAGCTCCTCCATCGCCTTCGCCGCCTGCGATGCGCTGAACGCGGTGTCCTTGCCGATGTCGCGCGCCGTCTGGCGCAGGCTGTCGAGGTCCTTGCCCGAGGCCTGCGCGACCGCGCCCACCTGCGAGATCTCGTGCTGGAAATCGGCCGCCGCTTTCACCGCCAGCCCGCCCAGGATGGCGCCCACACCCGTGGCCGCCAGGGACAGCTTGGTCAGCGTCGCGGCCGCGTCCCGCGCCGCCTTTTCCTTGGCTTCGAGCGCCCGCTGCGCCTGGCGCGAGCTCCCGTCGATCGCCTTCATCTTCACGTCGAGCCCGTCGAGCTCGCCGCTCAGGCGCTTCGCCGCCGCCTCCGCCTTGGCCGTGTCCCCGGTGATGACGAGCACGAGCCGCCGCTGGTTATCCGCCACGCTCGCCCTCCTCTCTCACCCGTCGCGCCACGAGCCAGGCCCGCAGCTGCACGTACTCCGCCGCGCTCAGGCCGCGGAACTCTCCCGGCGTGTAGCCGAACGCGGCGGCGAACTCGGGGAGGTCGGCGCGGATTGGTCCGCGGCTCCATCCCCGGAGGCCTGCTCCGGCTCCGGCGCCGCCTCCCCGTCCTCCGGAGCCGCCGTGGGGTTTATCCAGTCGATCGCCGCGTACCGCTTCGCCAGCACGTCCTCGTATGTCACCGCCGGATCCGTGCGCCGCGCGTGCAGCCAGGCGATCCCCGCCCACGCCCGCGCCAGCCGCATGGGCGCGAACATCGTTTGCGCCAGCAGCCCCGTCGCCTCCTCGTAGGCGATGCACTCCGCCACGGTCACGTCGGCGGGATCCCATTCGACCCTGATCGTCTCTACCATGTGCTCCCCTCTCTGCCCGGCTCAGCCGGGAAACAGCTTCTTCAACACCGCCTCGTCCAGGCGCGCCCAGAACTCCTTCGACAGCTCCCCGCTGACCTCGCGCGCCGCCGGCGATAGCCAGTACCCGCGCTTGCCCAGGTGCGGCCGGAACTGCATCGTCCGCGCCCGCCTGCGCCCGCCGAACTCCTGCCCGTAGAACTCCGGCGCCGACGACCCGCCCGCGCTCACGCTGGCGAACGTCTGCGCGAACTGGGCGGCGACGCTCCCGCGCACGCGCGCGCTCACGAGCCGCCCGGGCGGGCCCACGCGCTCCATCGCGCGCTTCACCGTCTCCTCGGCGTAGAAGCGGTTGACCTGGCGCACGGCCATGGCCACGCCCGGGCCCAGCTCCCGCAAGTCCCGTTTCATCGCCGCCAGCCCGTCGATGCGCGCGGCCATGTCAGGGCGTCGCGTCCGCGGTCTGGTAGAGCACCGTCACCGGCTCATTCGAGCCGTCGTAGAGCGCCCGGAACGGCAGCGGCTGCATGAGCACGTCCGGGCCGCCGACCACCGGCGTGTCCCCCATGAACTCGATCTTGGGCACCGTGATCGTCAGCACCGACGGCGTCGTGCCCGTGATGAAGCTCGCCGTGGTGAACGTCAGCACCAGCGCCGCCTGCGTCCCGGCGACGATCGCGGCGTAGTCGTCCAGGTCCTCGAACTCGCACTCCAGCTGGCCGCTGATGTCCGCCATGCCGTTCACCAGCTGTTCCAGCTTGCTGTTGCCGATAAACCGCCGGTCGGTCTTCAGCGGCTCGGTCTTTTTCAGCGAGAACGATCGCACGCTCTTCGCCCCGCCGCCCAGCGTGAGCGCGCCCTCCGTGAAGATGAACTGCTCGGCGCCGCTGGCGAACGACTTCGAGGCCAGCGCCGTGGCCGTCACGATCGACTTGAAATCCCAGTCCGTGGAGGCCACGAGCCCCTCATCGAGCGCGCATTTCAGCTCCCAGGTGACGATCTTGCCGCCCGCCAGGGTGAACGGCCGCACCGTGCCCGTGATGTCCGGTTTGCCGACCTGCACGGTCGCGCTGAGGCCGGCCTTGCCCGCCGATCCGCCCGTGAAGGTGTGCTGGTTCGCGCCCGCCACGGGCGTGTCCACCGCCGTCGAGACGGCGCCGAGCATGTGCTGGAAGAGCAGCCCCATGCCCTTGTTCATCACCGGGAACGTGATGCTGCCGCCCGCGTCCTTGGTGTAGCGCTTCGTGCGGTTGGTGCGCAGGTAGCGCCCCTGGCCGAGGCCCTTGGAGTCGACGTTGGCCACGTTCGCCTTGACCGACTCGCTCTCGAACTCGAGGAACCGGTCGACCGTGACCGGCGTGCCCCACACTGATTCCGTCTTGAACCCGAATTGCGCGTCAACGCCGCTGCCGATGGCCATCACTCACCCTCCTTGGGGCCGCGGGCCGCGGGCGCCGGGCGCACCGCCTCCCATGTCTCCTGCTCGCACAGGCTGCGCGCGAACGCCTCGTCCGCGAGGCTCAGCGTCTCGCCGCGCTTCACCGTCCGCATGTGCACCTCGCCGGGCACGGGCACGTCGACGGCGTCGAACGGCCCCACGTATCGCACCTGCATTCCGAACCTCCTATGTCGGCAGCCGCTGCCGCACGCTGATCTCGAAATCGATGAGCGCCACCCGCCCCATGCTCTCCTCCGCGCCCTGGCTGAGCGTGAACCGGTCGATCTCCGCCGTGCGCACGATCGCCAGGACCGCGGGGTCGGCCCTCAACGCCAGCTCCAGCTCGCGGAACAGCTCGAACGCCCGCGCCCGCGCCTCGCGGATCACCGGCTCATCGCCGCCGATGCGCGACACGAACACCCGCCCCGCGACCTGGTACTGCTCCTCGCGGCTGCGGTTGCCCAGCGCCGCCCACTGCTGGCTGCCGGTGCTGGCGATGCGCTCCGGCGAGCCGAAGAGATGGATGGACTCCGATCGGTTGGTGTCCACGCCCAGCGGCCCACTGGCGATATCCACGCCCGTGAGCGCCTCGCGTGACTGCAGCACGTCCGCGAGCGCGGACATGAACTCGTGCATCGTGCTCGTGCGCGTGCTCATACCGTCAGCACCGCCTCCCGGTACTGGCTCAACACCGAGTCCACCGCCGGCAGCCCAAACCAGTGACCGGACCCGCCCGGCGTCGACAGCCGGAACGTGCCGAACTCGTTTGTCTCGGTCAGAGCGCGGTCGTTGACGTTGGTGCGCGTGGCCTGGTCCAGGAGCACGCCCAGTGCCGCCCGCCGCAGTTCGGAGGGAATCGGCTGTCGCCCGTGCGTGTAGGTCACGCGCACGTTTCGCCGGCCCGATGGCCACGTGCCCAGCGACTCGCGCACGAGCAGGCCGTGGCTGTAGTCGAGCACGTCGGCAAGCTCGTCCGCCGTGAACGCCGTCCACGTCTGCGTGCCCGTGTCGCGCGTCTCCACATTGCTCACCGCCACCA
>JAHFBW010000043.1 GCA_023249845.1 Candidatus Eiseniibacteriota bacterium | reverse complement strand
GTAGCCCTCGGGCGCCAGGCAGTCGCACGACAGCGACAGGCGCGCGTCCGCGGGGTCGGGCTCCATGTAGAAGGCCTTCACCGCCGCCGGGTAGTTCGTCACGAACAGCGGCGAGTTGTGCCGCGACGAGAGCAGGGTCTCGTCGGGTGCGCCGAAGTCGCTCCCCCACTCGAACGGCTGCCCGGCCTCGTGCAGCAGCTTGACCGCGTCGTTGTAGTGCATGCGCGGGAACGGCGCCTTCACGCGTTCGAGCTTCGAGGTGTCCCGCTCCACCGACTTCAGATCCTCGGCGCAGCGGTCGAGCACGCGCGCGACGGTGTGGACGAGCAATCGCTCTTCCAGCGCGATGACGTCCTCGAGCGTGGCCCACGCCCACTCGGGCTCCATCATCCAGAACTCGATCAGGTGACGGCGCGTCTTGCTCTTCTCGGCCCGGAACGCCGGGCCAAAGCAGTAGACGCGACCCAGCGCCATCGCGGCGGCCTCCATGTAGAGCTGGCCGCTCTGCGACAGGAACGCCTTGTCGTCGAAATACTGTGTCTCGAACAACGTCGTGGTGCCCTCGCACGCGTTCGGCGTGAAGATCGGAGCGTCAACGAGCGTGAATCCCTCGGAGTCCATGAACTCGCGAAACGTCGCGATGATCTCGGCGCGAATGCGGAGGATCGCCTGCTGGCGTGGCGAGCGAAGCCACAGGTGACGATGATCCATGAGGAAGTCGACGCCGTGTTCCTTGGGGGTGATCGGGTAGTCCGGCGCCAGCGCCACCACCTCGAGTGACGTGAGCCCGACCTCCACGCCGCCGACCTGGCGCGCGTCAGCCTTCACGAGGCCGCGCGCCACGACGGCGGACTCCTGCGTGAGCGCCCCACTCGCCTCCCACTGCTCGGGGGTCAGGTCGCGTACGCCCGCCACGCACTGGACCTGCCCGCTGCCGTCTCTCAAGACGAGGAACTGCACCTTGCCGCTCGAGCGCCGGTGCGTGACCCAGCCCCGGATCTCCACGGTCGAGCCGACGTGGAGGGCAGCGTGCCGAATGCGGATCCACGGTGGGGACTGCGTGAAAGTCTCAGACATGCGGATCCCCCGGCGGCCCCGGGGGCCGCGCGATCGGTGGCGACCGCCGCCCAAGGCAGCGGTTTCTGGGGTCGTGGGTCGCGGGACCCCTGTCAGCCCCGCTCGGCGAGCGGAGATGGCTCTCAAGCGGTGGTCCGACACCGCCGATACCGCTCAGGAACGCCCGGGACGGTACGGAGCGAAGCCTCGGAGTGTCAAGGGAATGCACGTGATGAACCGAGCAGGGAAGGTCACGCGCCGAGCGGCCGCGACTCCCACCCGGGCGCGGCGCGCGCCAGCGTGGCCGCTCGTGGCACTCCTGTGGGCGGTATTCCCGACCGCCTCGGTCCACGCCGAGCCCCAGGGCGAACCTCAAGCGGATGGCGTGGTCGCGCCGGCGGCTCAGCTCGCACCATCCGCCGACCTCGAGCGCGCGGCCCGGGCACCGGAGCGTCGCGAGAAGCTGCGCGATGTGGCGGATTGGGTGAAGTGGAAGGCCGCTCGCCAGATCACGTCGCTGCCCGCCGAAGCACGTCTCTTCTATCGGCGCGGCCTGATCGCGAATCAGTCGGGCCAGCATGCGGAAGCGCTCGAGAATGTCCGCGGGGCGATCGAGCTCGACCCCTCGTTCATCCAGCCGCACCTGACGCTCGCGAGCTGGTCGCTGTGGAGCGACCCGTCCCAGACGCTGGTGCATTGCGCCGCGGTCGTGGACCGGCTGCGTCACGACTTCAACCTGCAGCTCGATCTCGTCGCGAATACGCTGACGCTCGGTTTCGAGGCGCTGTTCGCGGGGCTCCTGTTCGCGGGCCTGCTCATCTTGGTACTCCGCGCCGGAGAACTCGCGCATGGCTTCGAGGAGCAGCTCGGGGTCGTGCTGTCCCGATGGAGCGCGCGGCTGTGGGTGACGGTGATGCTGTGCGTGCCGTTCCTTGCCGGCGTAGGGCTCACGCTGCCGGTGCTGCTCATGCTTGGATTCCTGTGGACGCCGCTCCGGGTACGCGAGCGGGCACTGCTCGTCCTGTTGGGCACGGCGGCGGTGTTCGCGCCGCTCGCGTTCGGCGCGCTTGATCGGTTCGCGTTGGCACTCGGCGCCGAGCAGCGGCCGTTCTATGAGCTACCGATGCTCGAGCACATGCCGTGGAGTTCGGACCGTCAGTCGCGTCTCGAGGCCCTCGCGAGGCGGGATCCCGACAGTGGTTTTGTCCAGTTCGCGTTGGGCTGGTATTCGCGCCGTGATGGCCGGCTGGAGGAGGCCGAGCGCGCCTACGCGGCTGCTCTCAAAGCGTGGCCGGAACACTCCGCCGTGCTCACCGACCTCGGAAACGTCGTCGCCATGCGTGGCGACGTCGAGCGCGCCCTGTCGTTCTACCAGCGGGCCGCGAAGAGCGATCCGCTGAATGCGGCCGCTCACTTTAACGCCTCGCAGCTCCTCACGCGCCGTTTCGACTACACCACGGCCCAGGCCGAGCTGCGGCTGGCCTCGGCGATCGACTTCGAACTCGTCAAGCGCTATCAGGCGAGCTCCGGCGCCAACGGCCAGCTTCCACTCGCCGACGTGTGGCCGGGGCCGCGGACGTTCTGGACTGCGCTGCTCGCCGCCCGCGCCCCAGAGGCGATGCCGTTGCCACTCTCGCTCCGAGGCTGGCGCGAGTCCTCGGGGTGGTCGTTCAGCGTTGCCGCCGTCGTCGTGCTCGCCGCCGGGATCGTGCTCGGGCGCTGGCAGCATCGCCGGCTGCCCCTGCGCTACTGCAGCAACTGCGGCACTGTCGTCTGCCGGCGCTGCGCGAAGCGGCGGCGTGAGGCCGCGCTCTGCCAGGAGTGCGATCGCATCGGCGCCGGAGCGGAGACCCAGGAGTTCTCGCGCGTCCTCCTGCTCCAGCACCAGGCGAGTCGCCGGAACGGCGCGCGTTACGTGCGGGCGGCGCTCGCCACGCTGGTGCCGGGGTTCGGGCTCCTCTCCCACCACCGCGTGTTCGGTCCCACGCTGCTGCTCGCCTTCACCTGGCTGCTCGGCCGCTTCGCGCTCGGCCATGCGCTGCCGTTCTCGGTCACTTCGCGCTTGGCACTCCCCGGCGGCGAGGTCCCGGGTGTCATGCTGTGGGTCGGTGCGGCGCTCGTCTATGCCTGGTCGTTGTTCGGCTATTACCTTGCGTCTAACGCCGAGCGCCGTCGCGAAGCGCAGGCCGCGGTCATGGTGAGCCGCGCCCGCGCCACGCAATCCACGAAGCGCGAACCCTCGGTCGCGGCGTAGGAGGATCCATGGCCTTGCAAGGCAATCTTCGCGACTTCTCGGCGATGGAGATCCTGCAGCTCGTGGGATCCCAGAAGAAGTCGGGCTGCCTCGTCATGGAATGGAACACCGAGCGCTTCGTGGTCTGGGTCATCGACGGGCGCATCGTCTCCACACGCCAGCCTGGCCTCGCGAAGAACGACCCGCTCGCCGCGTTCCTACAGCAAGTCAACCGGCTCTCCGACGAGCAGTTCCGCGGCCTGCTCGCGATCCAGAAACAGTCCGGGCGCGATCTCGAGGATCTGCTCGTGAACGGGCGCTACGTCGAGGCCGAGGATCTCGCGCCGCTGGTGGAGCGCCAGATCCTCGACGATCTGATGCGGCTCGTGCGCTGGGAGAACGGCTCGTACCGATTCGACCCGGTCGCGCGCTGGCCCGGGGAGCCGGTCGTCACGATGAGCATGGAAGGCGTGATGATCGAGGCTGCCCGCCGCGTGGACGAACAGAAGCGGTTCGTGAGCGTGCTCCGCGATCCGCACCAGCTGCTCGGCGTGCACGACCTGCCGGACCCCGACGTGCCCCTGAGCGAAGAAGAGCGTGAACTGTTCGGCATCATCGACGGCCAGCACACGGTGGCCCAGGTGGTGGAGGCCGCGCCGCTCACGGAGTACGAGGCCTATGAAGCTCTGCATCGCATGCTCGAGGCGAACTGGATCGAGTTCACCGGTCGGCGTGATCCGGGCCTCGTCTCGGCCGCGACCCCGATCGCCCCGCCGCCCGTGGTCTCCTACCGCGGACCGCGCTGGGCCTATGAGCTACTCGTGGCGTGCGGCGCCATCGGGCTCGTGGTGGTCGCACGGCTGTTCGCACCCGCGTTCGAGGGTGCGAAGGCGCCGAAGCTCGAGTCCGATGTCTATGCGGCGGCGCACCTGCGCGACCTGCGGCAGGCCGTGGACCTGTTCCAGCGCGAGCGGGGCGAACTTCCGCGGCGTCTCGAGGACTTGGTCGATGACCACTGGGTCGAGCGCGGACAACTCAGGGTCACGGGTTATGTCCTCCACTATCGGCTCGCCGCGAACGGCACGGACTACGCGCTCACGCTGACGCCCAAGCCCTGACGCGGCGCTGGAGAAAGGGCGTCGCGCCCTGCTCAGTTCGCCCGCGACAGGAACCAGCGCACGGCCGCCGGCAGATCGGCGCACGTCTGATCGGCGCCCCGGGCCTCCGCCGGGCGCTCCGCGCGCGCCTCCTCCCCGCCGTGACCCGTGAGCACGAGCACGCTCGCCGAGCCCGCGGCGTGCCCCGCGTCCACGTCGATCCACTTGTCGCCGACCATGACCGAGTCGGTAAGCGAGACTCGCAGGTCCAGAGCGGCTTCACGTAGCAGCCTTGTGCCCGGTTTGCGGCAATCGCAACCCGCCTCCGGTGCATGCGGGCAGTGCCGGATCGAGTCCAGCTCGACGCCCTCCGCCCGCAGCAGCGCGCGCAGGCGCGCCATGACCTCGTGCACGCGCGTCTCGGGGAAGAGTCCGCGGCCGACGCCCGCCTGGTTGGAAATGACCACGACCGGATGGCCCTGCGCGCGTGCGTCACGGAGCGCCGCCGCGACACCTCCGAGCAGCGAGACCTGGTCCGGCTCCGCCACATGATGGCGCTCCTCGATGAGCGTGCCGTCGCGGTCCACGAACAGCGCGGCGCGGCCCGGGCCCGCGATTCTCCGGGCGAGCGCTCGCTCGCAGGTGCGCTCGAGGAGCGCGGTGTCGAGGTGCGTGCTGGCGGGCCCCCCCGTGCGCACGCTGGGCCATAGCGCCACTCGCTCGCGCTCGCCTTCCTCCACCTGGGCGAGGAACGCCGCGGACTCCTCCTCGGCCACGACGCCGAAGCCGCCCGTCGTGGCAAAGCCCCAGCGCTCCACCGCGCCCCAGCGCAGGTGCTCCGCGGCCTCGAGTCCCAGCACCACGGCGCGCGCCTGCGAGAGTGCCACCAACGCCAGCGGTCCCCGCGCCCGCGCCCCACCCACGACCACGTCGCACTCGCGTCGTACGAGCCCATCACCCCCCGGCTCGCCCAGCTCCGCGAGGCGTGAGCCCGCGGGCGGGCGGCCCGAGCGCAGGATCAGGTGACCGCGGTCGGCGAGTCCGGTGATCGCATGCTCGAGCCGGCTCCGGGGGGGAATCGAGGGCAGGTGGATCCCGAGCCTCATCCCGCCTCCTTGAGAAGTCGGTCGGTCTCGGCCAGCACCCACGTCACGGTCACGGCGTCCAGGCAGCGCGTGCCGATGCTGCACGTGTGCTGCCAGCACGGCGAGCAGACGGGAGCGCGGTGGAGCACGCGCACATGCGGCCCTCGCGCCGCGGTCCAGGCGCTCGATGCCGACCCATAGATCTGAAGCGTGGGCGTGCCAGTCGCGGCTGCGAGATGCGCGATCCCCGAGTCATTGCAGAGCGCCAGTCGCGCCGACGCCGCGAGCGCCACCAGCGTGGGGAGCGGCGTGCGTCCTGCGACCGAGTTCGCACCCGGACCGATCGCCCGCGCGATCCACTCGCACGACGCGGCCTCCGCCGCGGTGCCACAGATGAGCACGCGCAGGCCGCGCTCGACGAGTGCCTTGCCCGTGGCGGCGAATCGATCCGCGAACCATTCGCGCGCCGGACCGAATGCCGAGCGCGGTGCGAGGAGCGCGTGACGCTCTCCCGTCGCCACACCGGCGGCGTCGAGGACGGCGCGCGCGTCGCGCACGTCCTCCGCACTCGGCACCAGCGGCGGAACCGGCACGGGAATCACCCCGAGCACCGCCGCCAGGTCCAAGAACTCGTCGCTCAGGTGGCGTTCGCCGCGCGGTCGGCGCCGCAGCGCGTGCGTGAGCAGCAAGGCACGACCTTCGCCCCGGTAGCCCACACGCGTGGCCGCGCCTGAGCGCCAGGCGAGCCACGCGCTCGAGAACGACGCCGGGAGCACGAGCGCCACGTCGGGCACCCACGCGCGGATGCGCGCGGTGGCCGCCCGCCTCGCGGCGCCGTCTCGTGGCCAGGCCACGCTCTCGTCTGCGCCGCGCTCCGGCGCGAGTAGGCCCAAGAGCGGCTCCGGTCCTATCGCGAGCAGGCGCGCGCCCGGCCATGCCGCACGCAGCGCGTGCAGCAGCGGCCGCGCCATGAACACGTCCCCGAGCCAGTTCGGCAGCCGCACCAGCACCCGCTCGGGCGCCATGCGGAAAGCTCTAGTAGGACCGCGCGAACAGCGCGACGCGATGGCCCGGGCGCTCGACCGCGGAGAATCGCGACGTGTCGCTCGGCATGCAGCGGAGCGTCGCGCCCGTCTTCTCCTTCACTTCGGCCTCGAACGCCGCCGAGCCGTCCCAAGGCGCCACCACGAATCCGCGCCGCTCCGCCTCGAAGTGGGCGATCACCTCGGCCTTGGAGCCGGCGACCACGGTGTTCGCGGCGCGGAACTCCTCCGCCTGACGGTAGAGCGAAGTTTGGATGTCGGCGAGCAGCGCGGGCAGTCGCTCGGCCAGGGCGGCCAGCGGGATGGATTCCTTGGCCCGACTGTCCCGGCGCACGCTCATCACGGCCTGGTTCGCGACGTCCTTCGGCCCCACCTCCAACCTCACCGGCACGCCGCGCATCTCGTACTCGTTGTACTTCCAGCCGGGCGAGTACTGGTCGCGGTCGTCCACGTGGAGGCGCACGCGGTCGCCGAGCGCCTCCCGCACGCGTTCCACGAACGCGCGCACGGCGGCTCGATCCTCGTCCTTCCGCCAGATCGGCACGATCACCGCCTGCACCGGGGCGACGCTCGGCGGCAGTCGCAGGCCCTGGTCGTCGCCGTGCACCATGACCAGCGCGCCAATCAGCCGCGTGGTCACGCCCCACGACGTTTGCCAGACGTGCTGGCGTTTGCCTTGCTCGTCCTGGTAGGTGATGTCGAAGACCTTGGCGAAGTGCTGTCCCAAGTGGTGCGACGTGCCCGCCTGGAGCGCCTTGCCGTCCTTCATGAGCGCCTCGACCGTGTGGGTCTCGTGCGCCCCGGCGAAGCGCTCGGCGTCGCTCTTCTGGCCGACGTGCACCGGGATCGCCAGCTCGGTCTCCACGAACTCGCGATACACCTCGAGCATGCGCAGCACCTCCTCGCGCGCCTCGGGTTCGGAGGCATGCGCGGTGTGCCCTTCCTGCCACAGGAACTCCGTCGTGCGCAGGAACGGCCGCGTCACCTTCTCCCAGCGCATGACGTTGCACCACTGGTTAATGAGCACGGGCAGGTCGCGATAGCTCTCGATCCAGCGCGAGTAAAGGTGGCCGATGATGGCCTCGCTCGTCGGCCGGATGGCGTAGCGCTCCTCCAGCTTCTCGCTGCCGCCGTGGGTGACCCAGGCACACTCGGGCGCGAAGCCTTCGACATGATCGGCCTCGAGCTGGAGCAATGACTCCGGTATCAGCAGCGGGAAATAGGCGTTCTGGTGCCCCGTCGCCTTGATGCGCCGGTCGAGAAGCCGCTGGATGTTCTCCCACAGCGCGTAGCCGTACGGCCGGATGACCATGGAGCCGCGCACGGGCGTGTAATCCGCGAGCTGGGCCTTGCGGACCACCTCGAGATACCAGCGGGAGAAATCGTCCGCCTGGTCGGTCAGGTCCTCCACGAACTGCTTCCGTGCTTCCGTCTCGCTCACGCGTCTCTCCGGGGAGGTCTCGGGGGCGGCGGCGCCAGCGCCGTCGAATCGCAAGCCCGGCAGTCTAGTGGACTTCGAGCGAAGTCTCCATCCGCAGGCGGTCCTCCGCTCAGCGGATGATCGAAAAGCGCAGCACGGTGCCGTCGGGCTCGGCGAGCACCCGCAGCAGGTAGACTCCGGGCTCGAGTGAGCCGGCGCTCCAGCGCACGACGTGCGAGCCGGCCGTCGCCGTGCCGTCCCACAGCCGCGCGCGCTCCCGGCCCCGCACGTCATAGACCACCATGTGGATCGGTCCGGAGCGCGGCAACTGGATCGAGGTTTCCATGGCGCGCGCGCGCGCGTCGGCGCGCTGGCTCACGCGCAGGAGCCCGGTCGGTGTGGGGGGCGGTCGATCCACGAACGTCTCGACTAAGACTTGCTCGCGCGTCACGCGACCGAGCCCGTCGAGCAGACTCACCGTGAGATCGAAAGCCGTGTCCGCGGCGAAAGACGTCGCAAGATCCTCTCCGAGGTACTCGAGCACCGCGTTCGGCTGGCGCCATCGGCGCTGCCACTGGAGGCGCAATGGCCCCATCCCGGTGGCGCGTGCTGTCCACGTCGAACGACCGTGCTGCACAAGCCGCCGCGGGCCTTCGACGACGAGGGACGGCGGCCGCACACCCACGAACCGCGTCGTTTCCAGGCGATCGCCCCACGGCGACGTCATCCCGAGCCTCAACTCGGTGTCCTCGTCGAACGAGGCGGTGATCTCGGGACCGTCTCCGAGATCGTGCCAGTCTTCGCACGGCGCTCCGCGACACCAGGCGCGCGCGCTCCAGTGGTAGGACTGCTGCGTGCCGCAACACGGCTCGGCAAGGAACACGCCCAACGTCTCCGGAGGCAGGAACGTTGGCCCGGTTATGCGCGCCGGCAGGGTGACGGCGCCGCGGATGGCGCGGTTCGTGAGCGCCTCCACGATCGCGGTTCGGAAGCTTGACGCGTGATGATCTTCGTCCGCCTGGAGCATGGCGTTCGCGAAGTGAGCCCAGCTCGGCACCGTCGGCAGGTAGTCGAGCGATTCCAGCACGAGCGAATCGCACGCACTCCCGATCGCCCCGCGCAAGTCCCACAGCGCTCCGGACAGGATCATGCCGTTCGCCCACACCGAGCCGATCGGAGCGCCGGCGTAGGAGAGGCGGTCATAGTTGGTCGCGTTCCACGGGTTCACCGGCTGGTCCACGCGCGTCGCGCCGTTAGGGAACGGCAGGTAGAGCCACTCGCCGATGGCGGGGTCGCCCGTGTAGGCCGCCGCGAGCAGGTCCGCGAGTCCCTCATGGAGCGCGCCCGCCTCGCGCCGATCGCCACCCGGGAGGACGCCCGCGCCATACAGGAGCGCGTGGGTGAGCTCGTGGTAAATGATGTCGTGCGACCGGGACGCCTCGAGCGAGAAGCCCGCGACCGGCCGACCGAAGTAGACGAATCGCCCGTTCGTCTGCGCCACGTTCGGGTCGAGCGGTGCATTCACGCGAACGAGCAGCGACTCCGGCGGACCGGCGTAGCCGAGGCCCCCAAGGTACTCATGCAGGAAGCGGTCGCAGTGCCAGTAGGCGTTCACCTGGTCGAAGCCGCCATCCGTGGGCGCGTAACGGTAGTCCCCCTCGGGACCCCGTGGCGTCACGAGCGGGTACAGCTGATCCTCGATCACGAACATGTGGTTCGTGAGCCCCGGCCCCGCGGTGAGCCTCTCGAGCGGCTCCTCCGCGAGCGGCTGCCGTGGATCCGTCGGGTAGACGAGCCCGACCGCGTGCACGGTGCCCTCGTCGATCACAAGCGCCTCCCCGTTCGACGCGTCCACCCAGCACGTCGCCGGGCGCCCATCCGCGAGCGGTACACGCACGCGCCACGCGAGACGGTCTCCATCGCCGTCCCGGCGCACCCACAGCTCGGCATCGGCCGGCGCGCGCGTCAGCGAGGCGGAAAGACGGCTGGCACTCTGGAGAACGGCTTCGTCGCGGCTGATCGTCGGGACGTCAGGCGCCGTGAGTCCGGCGCGGAAGTTCGAAGCCACCGCGCGCAGCCGGCCCGTCGCCGAGATCACGAGCCGCGCGTCCGCGCCGTCCACGGGAATTCCGCGCCAGGTCTGGCGCAGGAGCACGCGTTGCGCCCCGCCACGAAGTCGTTCCACCCGTTCCACGAGCAGCGCGTCCTCGGACGACTCGAGGCCGAATGCGAGGGCATGCTCCAAGAGCCAATTTCTCGCCGAACCACCGGCGTCCTGCTCGGCTCTGGCCAGCGGGACGTCGAGTCCGCGCAGCGCCGAAATGGCGTCGGTCGCGGAATCGGTGACGAGCGCGATACCCACGGGCAGCTCGTCTCGGAGGCGCTGGACGCCGAGGCGCTCGCCAAGTCTGGCATGGACGGGCACGGCAAGCGACAGCATGGCGACGACAGCGAACTGGGTGGTGCCTCGTCGAACGTGCAAGGGAACTCCGGCGACCCGGTCGGTCCGACCGAGTCTGTCAGCCCCTCGCCCCGGCTGTCCAGTCCTGATCGCGTCCCGGAAGTCGCTGCAGCACGTGCTCGACGACCTCGCCCGCGTCGATCGATGTGAGGCAGCGAAGGTGCCCGAGCGGGCAGCTCTCGCGACCGTGAAGTGTGCACGGCTGGCACGAGAGGTTTCGGCAGATCACGGCATGACCCTGGCCCACCGGAGCGAATCCCAGCACCGGCGACGTGCTGCCGAAGATCGCCACGACCGGGCGCCCGCGGGCCGCGGCGAGGTGCATGAGCCCCGAGTCGTTGGTCACCGCCACAGCGGATTCCCCGAGCAGCCCGGCCGCGCGCGACAGGCTCTCGCAGCACCAGGTGGCGCCCGGAGAACCGTCGATGCGCTCGGCGAGTCGCGGCAGTTCCCGGCGCTCGCCGGGCGTCGAGAGCACGAGCCGGGCGATCCCCGCCTGCTCGAGCGCGTCGTCGAGCTCCACCCACTTCGCCTCGGGCCAGCGCTTGGTCGCGTGCCGGGCGCCCGGGCAGAGCGCGACCCGTGGACGCGCGCCGGCGAACTCCCCCCATCGCGCTCGCGCCCATGCTTCCACTTGCGGCTCGAGGAGCACGCGCGGCGAACCGGTGACCTCGATCCCGAGTGGTGCCAAGGCTTGGGCGTAGCGCAACGTGGCGTGCGGAACCGGCGCAGGGCCGCTCCAGCGCGCGCGCACCCAGCGCTCACGCTGGAGGCGGTACCCGGGCGCGCGCAGCACGCGTGCCTTCTGTCGGAACGTGAGCACTCGCGTGCGGGCATTGCCGTGCAGGTCCAAGATCAGGTCGAAGTCCTCGAGCTCGGCGCTCATCGAAACCAGGTCCTCGATCCTCCGCGCGTCGCGCTCGAGTGGGCGCACGTGCCGAATGACCGGGTCGAAGCGGAGCACATCGGCGTACTCCTCCTTCACCCAGTAGTGGACGTCGGCCTGGGGCCACGCGGTCGCGAGCGCGTGCACGACAGGCAACGTCAGCACGACGTCCCCGAGCGAGGACAGCCGCAATACGGCGATGCGCCGGAAGCCGCCCGCGGGCACGAGCACCGCGCTCATGGCGTGACGCCCAAGCGCACGGCGATCAAGTGTCGCGGAACTGCATCGCGTGCAGCCGGCGGTACGGGCCCTCGGCTTGGATCAGACCCTCGTGACGTCCATGCTGCACGATGCAGCCGCGCTCGAAGACAAGGATCCGGTCGGCGTGCTGCACGGTCGAGAGTCGGTGCGCGATGACCAGCACCGTACGGTCGCGCATCAGGCCCTCGAGTGCCTCCTGCACGAGGCGTTCGCTCTCGGTATCGAGCGCCGAGGTGGCCTCGTCCAGCAGCAGGATACTCGGATCGCGCAGCAGCGCCCGCGCGATGGCGAGACGCTGACGTTCACCGCCCGACAAGCGCACACCCCGGTCGCCGATGATCGTGTCATAGCCCTCGGGCATACGCGAGACGAACTCGTGCGCGTGAGCGGCGCGTGCGGCGCGCTCGACCCGGGCGGGATCGGGATGCTCGAGTCCATAGCCGATATTCGCTCGAACGCTATCGTGAAACAGGATGGTCTCCTGCGAAACCACTCCCAGCTGGCCGCGCAACGAGGCGAGTGTCGCGTCGCGAAGGTCCACGCCGTCCAGAGTGACGCGGCCCGCGGTGGGGTCGTGGAAGCGCGCGAGCAGGTCGAGCGTCGTGCTCTTGCCCCCGCCGCTCGCGCCGACGAGCGCCACCACCTCGCCACGCCGCACCTCGAAATCCACGTCGTGCAGCACGGTGACGCCGGGCTGGTAGGAGAACGAGACGTGCTCGTAGCGGATCGAGCCACTGAACGGAGCGAGCGAGCGGGCGCCGGGCGAGTCCGCGATGGCGGGCGGGGTGTCCAGCACAGCCCACACGCGATCGGCGGCCCCCACCCCCGCAGCGAGCGTCCCGCCCAGCTCGGAAAGGCTCTTCACCGGCGACAGCATGGCGAGTAGCGCCGCCACGAACGTGAACAGACGCTCGGGCGGCAGCGTGTTCGTTTCGAACACCTCACGCGCGCCCATCCAGCCGATCGCCACCGCGACCACGATGATGGCGTACTCCGACAGCGGCTTTGCCGCCGCCGAGACGCGCCGGAGCCGCGTGAACGCCCGGAAATAGCCGGTGTTCGCCCCCTCGAACCGGTGCTCCTCGAACCGTTCGGCGCCGAGCGCGCGCACGATCCGTCCGCCGCTGATGTTCTCTTGCAGGATCCCGGTGAGCGTGCCCATGCGCTCCTGCGCCTGCCCCGAACGCTTGCGCATCTTGCGGCCGATGGTCACGAGCGCCCATGCCGCCGGCGGCAGCACGACGAACGAGAACAGCGCCAGACGCCACGACGCGGCGAACACCCACACCAGACAGCCGAGCAGCGTGAGCCCGTCCTTCAACAGGTTGCTGATGCCGGCGGCAAGCGAACCGCGCAGCGCCTCCACGTCGTTCGTGAGTCGCGACAGGATCTCGCCCGAGCGGCGATCCTGGAGCCACGAGAGCGGCAGCGTCTGGACGTGCCCGAACAGCCTCCGGCGCAGGTCGCGCGTGGCCGCCTGCTCCACCGACACGCTCAAGTAGGAAGCGGCATAGTCGGCAAGGTTCCGCACCAGGAACAACGCCAGGATGAGAAGGCACAGCCGCTCGAACGTGGCGAAGGGGCGATCCGCCTCGAGCCATCCGGCCACAGCGTGCTGCAGCCCCGAGAGCCAGGATCCCGTAGCGCCCGCGGGTACGGCGGCCGGCATGGCCGTGCCGCTGAACAGCACCGCCATGAACGGCTGGATGAGCGCGATCCACAGCGTCGAGGTGAGCGAGTACACCACCATGCACGCGATGGCGCAGGCCAACCGCAGTCGGTAAGGCCGGAGCAGCCCGAACAGCCGGGCAAGCGCGGTCACGCCGTCAGGCGTCGCGACCGTGGGCCCGGGCGGGCGGAAGCGGCTCCGCGAGCGCGGCGAACAGGTCGCCCCGGCCCGTGAAGTCCGCCGGCGTGTCCTCGGGGCGGGCCGAGAGCTGGCCGGCCTGGACCAGCTCGAACACGATGGCGCCGATGTCCTCGGTCGACCGCACCCCCCATTCCCGGAACACCATGGGGGCGAACGATCCGAACTCCTCGCGGGCGATGCGGATGACGCCGTCGGTGAGCTCCCGCCCGGACAAGTGGCGCCGTTCGGGGTCCGCGAGCCGGTCCGCCGGCAGCGCGCGAACGGTCTCGCCAAGCGCCGTCACGAGGAACACGTAGGACTCGCGGGCGAAACGGCTTCCCCGCGCGCGAAGCTCGTCCACCGCGTCCCGGAACAGCGTCTCCTGGCTCATCGGACTCCTCCCCTCCAAGCGGCGACGACTATAGGCGGACGCCGGAGCCCGGCACAAGCGGGCCGCGCCGTGGTCTCCGGAGCACGACGCGCCGATGTGCCCAGGCCGCCGCGCGAGTCGGATGGTCGAGGTTGAAGTGGAGCCCTCGGCTCTCGCGACGCCGCATCGCGCACGCCACGATGAGACTCCCCACGAGCGCGATGTTGCGCAGCTCGACAAGATCGGGCGAGAGCCGCAGGCGCTCGTAGTCGCGCTCGATCTCGTGCGACAGCAGCGCCAAGCGCCGCGCCGCGAACGAGAGACGCTCGTCGCTGCGCACGATGCCGACCAGGTCCCACATGACACGGCGTACGGAGTCCCAGTGGTGATCCGACACCGCCGCCTCCCGCGGCGGCCGCGTGCCAGCCGAGCGCCACGCGTGCGGCCTCGGAACTTCCCGAACCGACGCGAGGCGGCGGCGCACCTGGTCGGCGGTGCGGTGCGCGCCGACCAGTGCTTCGAGCAGCGAATTGCTGGCGAGCCGATTCGCACCGTGGAGACCGGTACACGCCACCTCGCCCACCGCGTGCAGCCCGTCCAGGTCCGTGCGCCCGGAGAGCGTCGCCTTGACGCCGCCACACATGTAGTGCGCCGCCGGCACGACCGGAATCGGATCGCGCGCCAGGTCCAGTCCCAGGTCGCGCAGCCGCGCGGCGATATTTGGGAAGCGCCGTCGCACGTGCGCTGCGGGAACGTGGGTCAGGTCCAGCCACACGTGGGGTTCGCCGCGCCGTTTCATCTCGCGGTCGATGGCGCGCGCCACGATGTCGCGTGGCGCCAGCTCGGCGAGCCGATGCACACGCGGCATGAACCGCGTGCCGTCCAGCGTGCGCAGCACCGCGCCTTCCCCGCGCACCGCCTCGCTGATCAGGAACGTGCGCGCGAGCGGGTGGTAGAGGCAGGTGGGATGGAACTGCACGAACTCGAGGCTCTCGACCGACGCCCCGGCGCGATAAGCCATGGCGAGGCCATCTCCCGTCGCCACGTCGGGATTGGTCGTGTAGAGGTAGACCTTCCCAGAGCCGCCGGTTGCGAGCACTGTGGCGCGCGCGGTGACCGGCCGAATGCGGCGTGTGGCTCGGTCCATGACGTAGGCGCCCCAGCACGCGTCGCGGCGCGCGCCGCGCCCGCGTGGCCCCAGGCGCGAGTCGAGGATCAGGTCCACGGCGAGTTGGTCCTCGCGGAGCTCGACGTTGGGATGCGCCGCAACGTGTTCGAGGAGTGCGTGCTCGATGGCACGGCCCGTGAAGTCCGAGGCGTGCACGATGCGCCGGCGCGTGTGCCCGCCCTCTCGACCCAGCTCGAAGCCTCGGCGCGAGCGGTTGAAGCCCACGCCGAGCGCCGCGAGTTCGCGCACGCGCTCGGGCGCTTCGCGCACCACCGCGCGCACCACGTCGCGAGCGCAGAGGCCGGCGCCCGCGCGCACCGTGTCGGCTTCGTGTCGGGCGAAACTGTCGTGGCCATCGAACACCGCGGCGATCCCACCCTGCGCCTGGTTCGTGTTGGTGTCGTCGGCGCGCTTCTTCGTGAGCACGAGGACGCGGGCATGCTCGGCAAGGCGAAGCGCCAACATGAGACCGCCGATGCCGCTCCCCAGCACGAGCACGTCCGCCGTCCCGCCGCGCGTCACGGCCTGGGCTCCCGCACGAGCCTCTCCACCTCGGCTCCTCCCGCGAGCCACTGCCAGGCCGTCTCGAGCACGGCGACGCGCTCGCGCGGCGCTCCCGCCGGCCAGCGCACGACATCCTTCGCGGTGAGGACCAGCGTGCCGCCGCCGGCCGCGCGCGATTCCCGCGCCGCCTCCGAGACGCCGAACCAGTGATGGTCGCGGCGCGACGAGAGCGTGACCGGCGAGAAACCCGCCTCGCGAGCGCTGGCCGCGACAGCCTCGGGATTCCCGGTGGCGGTCAGCACGCGCGCCGGGCCGGCCACGGGCCACAGTGCCCCGTCCAGCGTGCGCACTCCGGCCACCACGTGCCTCGCCGCGGCCGCCCATGCGCCCGGTGCGCGCGCGCGAACCTCGGCGAGCCACGGCGCGGGGTCCTCGCCGGGATGGAGCCGCGTCACGACCACGACCGCCGCGCGTTGCAGAGCGCGCAGCGGCTCGCGGAGCCGGCCCGCGGGCAAGAGCCGGCCGCCGCCCCAGGGATCGGTGCGGTCGATCAGTACGATGTCCAGGTCTCGCTCGAGCGACCAATGCGAGAAGCCGTCGTCCACGAGCACGAGCGAGGCTCCCGCCGCGGCGGCCGTCCTCGCCAGCAGGCGCTTCGTGGGACCTGCGAATGTGCGATCGTTCCCGAGTGCCGCGCGATACAGGAGTTCCTCGTCGCCTGCGCCATGAGGGCCCGGGCGGTACCGCCGTGTCACCACGGCGACATCTGTGCCCGCCGCGCGGAGCTGCTTCGCCAGGTGGAGGACGAGCGTGGTCTTCCCGGCGCCGCCCAGGGTGAGGTTTCCAACCGAAACCACGCGCGTGGGCACTCGTTCCGGCGTGCGCACGCCCCACGCGTAGAGCCGGCGCCGCGCTTCCCAGGCACCCGCCGTGATCACGGCGAGGCCCCGGCCCAACGGACCCGCTAGCGGGGCGGCCACAGGCCCAGCTCCATGAGACCGGAGGCCGCGCGCGCCGCCGAGCCGCGTTCCGCAGCCGCGACTTGGAGCGCCGCCTCGGCCATCGTGCGCCGTTTGTCGGGGTCGCTGAGCAGTGACCGGAGCGCGCGCGCAAGCGCGGCCACGTTGCTCACGCGCCACATGCCGCTGGCGCGGTCCAGCGCGAGCACGCTGTCGCGCTGCGAGGCGTCGTGCGTGCCCATGATCACCGCCGCGCCGCACGCCGCGGGCTCCATCGGGTTATGCCCGCCGTAGGCGGCGAGACTGCCGCCCACGTACGCCACGTCGGCGGCGCGGTACCACGCCGTGAGCACCCCCAGCCGGGCGTCCCATCGCCAGGCGTCCGAGCGGGCGGCCTCCACCGTGGTGGTGAGTCCTGCGGCGATGGCCTCGCCCTGGAGCTGCGATAGCGCGCGCGGATGACGCGGTACGGCCACCACCTGCCAGCCCGCGCGAAGCGCTGCGGGCACCGCCCGCCAGCCGTGAACGACCGCGCGCGTCTCCCCCGGCCGAAGATTCCCGAGCACGAGCAGGGGTCGGTCGCGCTCGAGTCCGAGCGACGCGCGTGCCGCCGCGCGATCGGGCGCGGGCTCGGGCAGGCCGTCGCTCTTCAGGTTCCCGACGACGCGCGTGCGCTCCGGACGTGCACCGAGCGCCACCCAGCGCTGCTGGTCCTCCGGGCCCTGGCAGAGCACCGCGGCCAGGCCATGGACCAGGTCGCGGAGATCGCCCCCGAGCCTCAGGTAGCGGTGGACGGACTGCTCGGAGAGTCGAGCGCTCACCACGGCGACGGGCACGCGCTCGGCGCGCGCGTGCAGCAGCCAGTGCGGCCAGAGCTCCGTCTCGAGCAGGAACAGACGGGCCGGGCGCACACCGATCATGAACCGCCGGACCGCCTGTGGCGTATCGAGCGGCGCCAACACCGCGTCGTACCCGAGATCTCGCAGTCGCGCCCGTCCCGAGCGCGTGCTTGTGGTGAGCTGGAGTCGCCCGTCGGACTTCCGCCGAAGGAGTTCGCGCACGAGCGGCGGCACCGCCACGATCTCCCCGAGTGAAGCTGCGTGCACCCAGGCATGACACGCCTCGGTGCGGACGGTGCGGCCCAAGCGCTCGCCCCACAGCACGCGCTCGCCCGGCGACGTGAACACGCGCGCGGCGGGGGCCAGCGTTCCGACCATGGGGGCGAGCACGCGATAGGCGCCCCAGAGCGGGTTCACGCGGCCTCCCCCGCGCGCTCGCGCGCGGCGGCCGCGGTGTCGCGGAGTGCCGACTCGAGCGTCGCGCGCGCGGAGTCGTCCGAGGCGAGACTCACGGGCGGGCCGTACGTGACCGCGATCCGGGCGAACGGCCGGGGCACGCGGAATCGGTCCCAGGACTTGAGCCGCCATGCCTGCCGCACGCCCATCCCGATCGGCACCACGCGAAGCCCCGTGCGCGTCGCGACGTACACGGCGACGTCTTTCGCCTGCTCGACCGGCCCGCGTGGCCCATCTGGCGTGACCGCGAGGTGGCGGCCGCGCTCCGCCCAGGCGAGAAGCTCGCGCACTCCCGCGTCACCGCCTCGCGTGCTCGAGCCGCGCGCGGTCACGTAACCCAGGCGCTCGAGCAGCCGCGCGACCAACTCCCCGTCGCGATGCTGGCTCACGAGCACCGCGATGCCCTCGCCCACGCGGTCCATCGTGAGCGGCAGGAGGCCCGAGTGCCAGAACACATAGACGAACTTCTCCCCCGCTTGGAGCGCGCGGGCGTAGTCGGGTGCCCACACCCGCTCGAAACGCCACGTCGCGGCGAGCAGCCGCAGGAACAGTG
>JAHFBW010000042.1:13997-18326 GCA_023249845.1 Candidatus Eiseniibacteriota bacterium | reverse complement strand
AGGTTGCAGGGTTATCCACATTGTACCACTTGCCCCTACTACTACTAGTTTTTCAAGTGAAAAGAGGGTAGTAAGGGGAGTTTTCCACATTTCCGCAGGGGTTCGCATGATTGCCATACGCCAGCGGCTCGCCGGGTTTGCGGGCCTCATCATCTGCGCCGTGCTTCTCGTGGCGGCCTACAACTGGCACCAGCGCACGCTCGGGGTGGAGCACGAGGCCACGGTACGCGCCGAGGCTGCGGCCACGGTAGCCAGGAAGGCGGCGGCCGATTCGGGGCTGCTCTTCCGGGCGGCCCTGCAGCGGGCCGACAGCGCGCGCGGGGTGTACCGGCAAGGGGAAGGGGGCGTTCGGGCCGCAGGCGAGGCCACAGCGGCGGCGCTGGCCCGTTTCGCGGCCGAGCGCGACAGCGCCGTGCGGGTGTTGAGTGATTCGCTGGCCACGGTGGGGCAGGTGAAGGACGAGTTGCGGCGAGTGCTGAAGGTGACGGAGCTACAGGTCACGGCCATGAGCGCCGAGCGGGATAGTGCGCGGCGGCAACTGGTGCGCGCCGGCGACGTCATCGCGGCCGACTCGGTGGCACTCGCGGCGGCCACCCATGCCCTGGCCTCGGATGCGGTGGCGTACAGCGCCCTCGAGCACGAGCTGGCTGCCGTGAAGGCCGAACGTCCAGGGGTGCTCTCGCGGGCGGCGCACGGCGTGGCCACCTTCGCCACCGGTGCGGCCTGCGCGGCGGGCGTGTACGCGCTTACGGTGACGCCGGTGGGGGCCGTGGTGGCCGTGGCCAGTGCGGCCACCGGGGGCGCGCTGTGCGCGGCGCTGGCGGGGGCGTTCCGGTAGAATGTTCCACGTAGCACATATGGCGCTCTTGACAAAATGGTAAGCATGGCGCTACACTAGGCCCCATGTGGACACGAGAACCCGAACGCCGCCCTTCCCGCTTCGCCGCCTGGCTCGGGGAGCAGCGTGCCGAGGAGGTGGGCCTCTCCCTGGGCGTGCTACGGCAAACGGTGTACTGCTGGCTGCGCTATGCGCGGGGGCGGCCGGCGAGCAGCAATGCGTACCCGCCCTCTGTCGCCAATGCGTGGCGGCTCGTGGAACTCGCGCGGCGCACGAAGCGCCCGCTCACGTTGGTGGATATTTTCCCCAAACCGGAGGCGTAAATGCCCCGTGGTACTGCAGGAACGGAAGGCGAGGCAGCACGTAGGGCGGCATGGTTGGCCGCGCGCCGCACGTGCATCACGGCCACCGATGCGGCGAAGATTCTCGGCGTCTCGAAGTGGGGCGGCCCCGTTGACGTCTGGATGGACAAGACGGGCAAGGCCGTGGAGCAGGCCGACACGGGGGCGCTGCGGTTCGGCCGGCGGTTCGAGCGCCCCATCCTCGAGGAGTACAGCGAGGCCGTGGCCCCGCTGGTGCTGGCCGAGCCGTACACGCTGCTCACGGCGCTGCTCGAGCCGCGCATCGGGGCCACGCTGGACGCCTGCCGGGAAACGCAGTGGACGCCTCTCGCCGAGCCGCTGCACGGCACGGACGCGCTGCACAAGGTGTTCGATGGCCGACCGGTGGATGCGAAGAACACGCGCCACGCGACGGGCGAATGGGGCGAGAGCGGCACGGACCGGATGCCGCTCTACTACGCCACGCAGCTCGCGGTGCAGATGTACGTGAAGGACAGCGACAACGGCGACCTCGCGGTGCTCTTCGGCGGCAACGAGTTCCGGTACTACACGCTGCAGCGGGACCGCGAAACCGAGGCCGCTATCGTGGCGCAGCTCGTGGATTTCTGGCAGCGCTACGTGGTGGCCGATGTGCCGCCGCCGCTGGATGGCTCGAAGAGCTACGCGGCCTACCTCGCGGACAGGTTCAACAGCAACACGGCGGTGATCTTGCGCGCCGATGCCACGCTGGCGGAAGTGGCCCACACGCTGCGCGTCACGCGCGCACAACTCGCCGAGCTCGAGGTCACCGAGCGCGAGGCCGAGAACGCCATCAAGGCCGCCATCGGCGAGGCCCGCGGCATCGAGGGCGTGAACTTCCGCGCCCTTTGGCCGCAGTCGAAGGACCGCGTGTCGGTGGATTGGGAAGCCATCGCGCGCGACTTGGCGACGGAGCGCGAAACACACGAACTGTCGGTGGCGGCCTTCCTCGCCCCGATGATCGCACGGTACTCGACAACCAAACCCGGAAGCCGTAGCTTCCGCGTGACCTTCAACGGAGAGTGAGTCGCAATGACCACGCCACAAGCCGGAACGGCCAGCAGCACCGCCCTCGTGCAAGCGCCCGCGCGCGCGCCCCTCGCCCCTGTCGAAGCCGGGGCCGCCGCCCTCACCGCCCAGGTGGAAGCGCGCATCAAGGCGCAGTTCTTCCTCGCGCGGCAGTTCCCGCGCAACTGGCTCGACGTGCGCTCGCGGCTGCTCGAGGCGTTCGCCCGCCCCATCCTCGCCGAGGGCGCGATCTATGCCAAGCCCATCGGCGACAAGAAAGTCGAGGGCCTGTCCATCCGCTTCGCCGAGGAGGCGTTTCGCGCAATGGGCAACGTCACCGTGGAAACCATGCTCGTGTCGGACGACGAGGACAAGCGCGTCTACACCGTGACGGGCACGGACATGGAAACGCTCGCCAGCCTGCCCGTGTCGGTGGTGGTGACGAAGCAGATGGAGCGCGCGAGCACGAAGGCGGGCGACGTCATCCTCGCCGAGCGCACGAACAGCCGCGGCCTCACCACCTACGTCATCAAGGCCCGCAGCGAGGACGACTACCGCTCGAAGGAGCAGGCGTTGCTGCAGAAGGCGCGGCGCGATGTGATTCTGTTCCTCACGCCGGGCGATATCAAGGAAGAGTGCGAGGCGAAGATCCGTCAGACGGTGAAGAACCGCGACAAGGCGGACCCGCAGGGAGCCATCAACCGCGTGGCCAAACTCTTCTACGGCGTGGGCGTCACCACCGCCGAGATCGAGAAGTTCCTGGGCCACCCGCTCGCCGCCATGAACGAAGCCGAGCTCCACGTGCTGCGTAGCCTCTACAACGCCATCAAGGAAGGCGAAGGCACGTGGGCCGACGTGATCGAGGCCAAGCTCGGCACGAACACGGGCGCAGATGAACCGAAGGGGGCCGGGGCGAAGCTCGGCGACCTCCTGAAGAACACGAAGAAGGCCACCGAGGAGTTGGCCGGCGCAATGGCCGCCGCTGCCGCCCCGGCGAGCCCGGCGATGCTCGAGTACACGAGGAGGCGCATCGTTGCCCTACTGACGCAGGAAGCGCGCGGCACGATCACCGCGGAAGACGCCGAGGAGCTGCGACAACTGCGCATGGACAGCCCGGAGTTGTTTCCCCTCAAGTAGTGCCCTACCTCATCCGCAACGGAGAGCCCGTCCCGTGAAAATCCTCAAGCTCACAGCCGAAAACGTCAAGCGCCTGCACGTCGTGGAAATCACCCCGAGCGGCGCGCTCGTGCAGATCACCGGGCCCAACGGCTCGGGCAAGAGTTCGGTGCTCGATGCCATTTATTGGGCCCTCGCCGGCACCGCGGCCATCGACGCCAAGCCGGTGCGCGCCGGTGCACAGAAGGCCCGCATCACGCTGGACCTGGGCGACGTCATCGTCACACGCCGCTTCACCGAGGGCGGCGGTTCCACGCTCGCCGTGGAGGCGGCCGGCACGGGGACGAAGTTCCCGAGCCCGCAGACGATGCTGGACCAGCTCATCGGCCGCCTGGCCTTCGATCCGCTCGAGTTCGCGCGCGCCGAGCCGCGGAAGCAGCTCGAGGCCCTGCGCTCGCTCGTGACGCTCGAGGTGGACGTGGACGCGCTGGACTTCGAGAACCGGCGCAGCTTCGAGGAACGAACCGCGCTGAACAAAGAGGCCAAGGCGCTGCGCGCTTCGGTGGCCGGGATGGCGGGGGATGGGAACTACCCGGGGCCGCTGGTCGATGAAGAGGCGCTGCTTACGGCGCTGGAAGGGGCGGCGCACACGAATGCCAAGCACAACGAGGAGCTGCTGCGTCGAGCGGACGGAAGGCGCGGAGCGGCGGAACGGCGCGGGCTCGCGGAAAAGCTGCGGCAGGATGGGGAGGAACTACTCAACCGTGCGCGCATCCTCGAGGAAACGGCCGAAAGGGCCGAGGCAGAACTCGATGCGCTCGCGCCGTTGCCGGCGAACGTGGAAACAAGCGTGCTGCGGGGCGAGATTGACTCGGCACGGGCGTACAATGCGAAGGTGCGCGCGGCGCTGCAGGTGCGCGAGACGCTGGACAAGGCGCGCGCGGTGGAAGAGGCGGCCGAACGGCTCACGGCGCTCATGGAGCAGCGCGCGGAGCAGAAGCGCACCGC
>JAHFBW010000042.1:1783-13987 GCA_023249845.1 Candidatus Eiseniibacteriota bacterium | reverse complement strand
CGCCATGCCCATCGCGGGCCTCGGCTTCGGCGAGGGCGACGTGACCTACCGCGGCATTCCCTTCGCGCAGTGCTCGAGCGCCGAGCAACTGCGCGTGTCGGTAGCGATTGCGATGGCGGCGAACCCGAAGCTGCGCGTGCTGCGCATCAAGGACGGATCGCTGCTCGATGAGGGGAACCTCGCGCTCATTGGCGCAATGGCCGAGGCGGGCGATTACCAGGTGTGGATTGAGCGTGTGGAGGAAAGCGGCACGGTGGGCGTGGTGATGCACGAGGGCACGGTGGCCAACGCCAGCGAGGAGGCATAACGGTGGCCCGCCTCATTGAAGTGGGCGAATGCCCGGTGCACGGGCTCACGCCGGCGGTGCAGGTGACGGACGTGACGCGGCCGGAAATCAACACCGGCCCGCTCTGTCAGACCTGTTACATCGAGTGGATCAAGGAAAACGGCGTCAAGCTCGCCAACCCGCGGCTTGTGCAGGTGGACCGCTAACATGGCCACCCTCGAGCAACTCAGCCTGTTTTCACGCACCGGGGACCCGGAGACGAGCAAGGAAGCGGGCGCAGACGCGGCGCGGAAGGATTTGCGGGCCTCGCTCGAGGCCGTGCACCGCGTGCTCTCCATTCTCGGCCCGGCCAGCGCCGAGCACCTGGTGGAACGCTACAAGGTGTACGCCGAGGCCCACGCCGTCGTGCGCCAGAGCGAAAGCGGCATCCGTTCCCGCCTGGCCGAGCTGCGGCGCAGGGGCCGCGTGGCGCTGGTAATGAAAATGAAGAACGCGCGGGGAAAGAAGGTTCACATCTGGCGTGCCGTCTGACGGCGCGTACGCGCTCACCCTTACCCGAGAACCCGTCATGGCTCCGAAGAAAAGCATTACCGAGAAGATCGCGCGAGAGAAGAAGGAGCCGGAAGCGCCGCCGACGGCAGAACAGGCTGCGCCGGCCGCCCCGGAGCCAGCGCCGGTGGAAGCTGCGGCAAGCGAGTTGCCGCTCGGCGAAGGGGCGAAGGTCGCCGAGCGCGTGCAGGAGCGGCCGGCGAAAAAGTACGGCAGCCATGACCGCGACCTGTTGGCGCGCAGCATCGTGGACCGCGTGGAACTGCTCGAGAAGCTGGCCAAGGCCGCGCGCGCCGAGGGGTACGAGCGCGAGGCGGGCGGGATCGAACGCGATGCGCGCATTCTGAAGGAAGAGCACCTGCCCGGCTTCACCGAGCAGACGAGCGCCCCGTTCAACATGGGCACCGAGGCGAAGGCGCACCTGCGCAAGATCGCGCGCCAGTGCCTCATGGAAACCGTGCGCCTCTCGCTCGTGGCCGAGGTGCCGGAATGGATTCCGAACAAGGCGCAGAACCAGGCGATTCAGAACCAGGCGGCGCTGCTGGCGGTGGACCTGTACCGGGTGCTCACGAAGGTGGCCCGTGAGGCACGGGCGCAGGGCGTGCTGGACCGCGAGGTGGACGAGGCAGCGGTGATCGAGAAGGCCGTGCGCGGCATTGCGAGCCAGGGGCCGAAATGAAAACCGCGTGGGAATGGTCGACACTGCTCGCGCTCGTTGCCGTATTCGTGGGAGCACTCATTGAGACGGCACGAGGCAACTGGCTGGCCGCGTTGACATTTCTCGCGTGGGCGGCCCTGATACTGCGCGTGGGCGAGGTGGAGTAATGAGCCGGCTGGCCATGCGCAGCATCACTCACCACATGGAGAAATAGGCGTATGCCTAGCAAGGAGTTCCACGAGAAGCTGATCGCCAAGATGCAGGAACAGATGGGTGAGTTGATGACACCCGACGAGATGCGCCCGATCATCGCCGAGGCGGTGCAGAAGGCGTTCTTTGAGCGGCGCATCGAGCTCGATCAGTGGAGAAGCATTCGGACGGACTTGCCGCCGATCTTCGTTGAGATGATGACGCAGCGCCTCAACGAAGCCGTCAACGCGCAGGTGGACGCCTACCTCGTTGCCAACCCGACCGTGCTGCAGGATGCCGTGACGAAGGTGATTGAAGAGGGGTTGATGAGCGTGGTGGTGCGCGTGTTCGAGAGCCGCACGTCCAGCGCTCTCTTCACGCTCGGCGAGGCGCTGGCCAAGTCGCAGCGCGAGCTCATGCAGCGTGGGCTGCTCAACCCATGAGCCGGCTGGTGTGCATAGACCCGGGGTTTGATGGCACGGGCGTGGCCATCTTCCGCGTGCGCCCCTGCGCCTCGCTCCTCGTGGGCACGGCGCTGCCGCACTTGCGGCACGTGGAAACCATTGCCACGCCCACGGAGATGCGGTTCGCGCCGCGGCTGGCGGCGCTGCAGGGGCGGCTCGAGGGTGTGCTGCGCCGGGAGTTTGACAACATGGTACACAGCGAGCTCGAGCTGGAAGACCAGCTCACGGTGCTCGTGGAAGAACCCGCCATCGCCAACGTCTACCGCGAACGCGAGGGCCGGCAGCACGGCGTGCGTCCGCTGAACGCCGTCTCCATGTCGAAGTTTTGGAGCGCCTACGGCGTGGTGGCCGCCACGGTGGCCGCGTACCCGCACAGTTTTGTGCGGGCGCGCATGAAGAAAGAGGAGAAGCGGGCCATCGTGGCGGCGGCCGTGATGCGGTTCCCGGCGCGCGAGGGTGTGCTGCCGCTCGTGCGGAAGCTCAACCAGGACGAAGTGGACGCAATAGCGCTCGGCTTACTGTGGGATGGGTGGAGGACGGTGTAATGCAAATGAAACTCGGCGACGGGCTCGGCGTGCTCGCGCTCATGGTTTGGATTTCCTATTCCGTTGGCCCGTGGTGGCTTGGCGGTGCGATCATGGCGGGCGCGGGCATTCTCAACTTTCTCGAGAAAAGGGCAAGGCGGTGATGGACACCACACAGAGAGAACTCGCCTCGACGGATGCGCTGCTGCGTGAGCTGCGGCGCTCGCGTGCCCTGTGGGCGTGCCTGGCGCTCGCCCTGCTCACGTTCATTTGCACCGCGTTCTGGCTGCAGAGCACCGCGCCCTCGCCTTCACTCATTGCGCCGGCCTGCATCACCGTGCCGGCTGCGCCTCATCCCAACAAGGGGGGCAAGTGAAGCCCATGTTTCCCGCCTCGCCCCCGCAGCCGCCCGGCGAGCCCACGTTCGTGCGCGTCACGCCGGGGCTCATTCGCTCGAGCCACGGCGCGCTCTACGTGGAGCGCGCGCACCTCTTTTCGCTCCACCAGGCGCACAAGGCCGTGGAGGCGCACACGGCGGTACGCGAGATCCTGAAGGCCGAAAACGACGGGCTGCGGGCGGGGAACAAGGTGCTGGATGAGGCCGTGCGCGCGCTGGCCGACGATAGAGCGCGGGTGGAGGCGTGGGAGCAGCAGTTCACGCTGGACCCGGAGCAGTGGCCCGGCATCGGCTGGCTGGTGCGGCAGCATTTCGATTCCGAGGGCGCGGTGCGGTACATCGTCCTCTGCGGCAAGGCCGACGAGGGGGAGCACATTCTCGGCACGTGGCGCGAGGCGATGGATGCGGCGATTGTGCTCACGGCGCAGGACAAGCAAAAGGCCCTCGAGGCGGCCACGGCCGCGCTGGCAGCCGAAGGCGCGGGGGTGGTGCCGTGACGGGCCCGGGGCCGGCGGCGGTGTGGATACCCGCCCTGCTCTCGCTGCGCAGCGGCGTGCGCATCATCCTCGGCGCGCGGCGCGTGAGCCTGGCCACGCCCTCGAGCGCCGAGGTGCGGCCGGGCGAGGTGGAGCTGGTGCCGCGCACGAGCGAAGAGGCGGCGGAACTCTCCATTGCCCTGAAGCGGGCGCAGCGGCGCATGGACCAGATCTGGCGGGAGATGCGGGCGGCGGAAGAACGGAAGAATCCCGAAAAATCAGGGAATCCCCTATAGGGCATATGCCCGTGGTGTATAGGTTGAATGGTGTCAGGGCAATCGAGCCCGGCACGTTTCCCGAGGTTTCTGTGGCACGCACGTTCAAGCAACAGGCCGAAGACGACAGGATCGCCGACCAGCGCGATGCGTTCGTGGCCGATTTCCGGCGTGACCCGCGCACATGGCAGGAGCGGGTGATTCAGAACGCGCCCGCCGAAGTGCGCGAAGAGATCGCTGCCGCGCTCGATGAGGAGCACTGCACGGAATGCGGGGACGAGCTCACGGGCGAAGAGTGCATCCGGCGCGAAACGCTGTGCCGTGAATGCCGCGCGAGGGAAGAGCGCACGTTCGACAGCCACGAGGCCCGCTAATGCGCGTCCTCGTGGCGTGTGAGTTCAGCGGCATCGTGCGCGATGCGTTTCGCGCGCGCGGGCATGATGCCGTGAGTTGCGATCTGTTGCCTTCCGAGCGCGAGGGGCCGCACATACAGGGTGACGTGCTGGCAGTATTGAGCGACGGGTGGGAGTTGATGATCGCGCATCCCCCGTGCCAGTACCTCACGCTGGCGGGGTTGCACTGGAATAACCGCGTGCCGGGCCGGCGGGAAAAGACGGGCGAAGCCCTCGCGTTCGTGCGCGCATTGCTTGGAGCGCCGATTCCGCGCATCGCACTCGAGAACCCTGTAGGCTGCATCTCGACGCACATCCGCAAACCGAATCAGATTATTCAGCCGTACCAGTTCGGGCACCCGGAGAGCAAGCAGACGTGCCTTTGGTTGAAATCTCTCTCGCCGCTAGTCGCAACAAACGTCCTGCAGCCGGAAGCATACCAACTCAACGGGCGTCCACGCTGGCGCAATCAGACGCCCACGGGCCAGAATCGGCTCGGACCATCGGCTAACCGGTGGAAGCTGCGGAGCCTGACATATCAAGGCATCGCCGACGCGATGGCCACGCAGTGGGGGGTCGCATGACGCCGGCGGAACTCTTGCGCGCGGCCATCACAGCCAGTGGCCTTTCGGTCCGCAAGTTTGCGGTTTCGATCCTCTGGCGGAATGAGCGCACGGCGCGGCGCTGGCTCAAGGGCGACGAGATCCCGATGGTGGTGCAGGATGGACTGGTGCACTTTCTCGCCTTGCGCCCTGCGCTCCGGGCCCGCATCGTGGCAGGGCTGGTGCGTTCGGCGTCTGCGTAACACTACACCGCTTTTCTTTCACTCGTAACGGGGAAACTCAGCAATGGCCATGACAGCGGCAATCGACGGCGTGCGGGACGAGCTGCGCACACGGCTGCGCGGGTACACGAAGTGGCTCGTGGGGCACCAGCAGGAAGTTGACGAGCTCATGTTCGTGCTCGAGCGCCTGGCCGCGCTGCGCGTGGCGGCGCGCGTGGAGGACATGATTCAGCACTACGCGGTGGCCGAGGCGTTGCGGCAGACGGAAGCGCAGCGGTTCGGCGATACGTTCCGCTGCCCGGCGTGCGGCTCGCCTGCGCCAGCGGGCACGTTCCCGGCACTGCGGTTCACGGAGCACCTGCAGGCGTGCGCGGGGTACCGCACGATGGTGCTCACGGAGCCGGCGGCCGAGGCGGCGCTGTGACGCGGCTCGGGTGGCCCGTGGCTGGCGGCACGCTGCTCGCGCTCGTGCTCGCGGGCCTCGTGCTCGAACTGCGCTATTTCTTCGCGCGGCGGCGCAGCGGCTTGGGGGGCAACGGGCCCACGCCCATTCGTGAGGTGAACGGCCGCCGCTGGTGCGAGGAGTGTCGGCGCTACGATTTCCACGATGTGCAGTGCACGGAGAGCGAGGAGGAGCGGGAGCCGTGAAGCGCACGGAGATTCGACGGAAGACGCCGCTGCGCGCGACGGGCTGGCTCAAGCGCTCGCCCTACCTGCCCGTGCACGGCTCCCGGCCGAAGCGCCGGAAGCGGAGCCGGGCGGAGTTCGACCGCATCTACGGCAGCCCGGAGCGGGCCGCGTGGGTGAAGGGCTCGCCCTGCATTGTTCCCGGCTGCCTGGCCTCGCCGTGCGACAACGCGCACGTCATCAACGGCGGCGCGGGAAAAAAGGCCGATGCGAAGTACGTGGCCCCCATCTGCCACCCGCACCACAACGAATGCGACAACGCGCGGAACGGCGGGAAGCAGACGTTTCAGAAGAAGTACGGCGTGAACCTGCTCGAGTGCGCGGCGCGCACGGAGGCCGCCTGGCAAGCGCTCTGCGCCGCCTCCCCCTCCCCTGCCGTGACCCCTACCGGAGAGCAGCCAAATGGCTAGCACGATCTTTGGAACCAACCTCTGCCGTGAGACTTGCTGCACTTGCGGCATGGAGTTCGCGATGCCTGCCGACATCACCCAACGCCGTCGCGACGATCACGACTGGTTCTACTGTCCGGCAGGCCACCAGCAGCACTACATGGGCGAGACGGAAGCGAGCCGCCTCCGCCGCGAACTCGCACAGGTGAAGCGTGACGCCGAGGCCAATAGTGCGTACCTCAACAGTCGCCTCGCCGCTGAGAAGGCGTCGGCACATGGGGCGGCGGTCCGCATGGGACTGGCGCAAGCGAAGCTACGCCGTGCGATGAAGCGCGTTGGTGCGGGCGTCTGCCCCTGCTGCAATCGGACCTTCAAGCAGCTCGCGGCGCACATGAAGTGCAAGCATCCGGAGCCCTCCCGATGACCCCGAAGCGCCGCCCGTGGCACTCTATGCCATTCACGCCGCATCCATCCTTGCTGACCGTACTCATCACGCAGTCCGTAGCGCGCGTGGTGCAGATGATGGCCACGGCGGAAGCGGAGGACCGGCTAGACGAGGCAGAGTTAGTACATGAGGTCGGCGGCGCTACGTATGTCGGCTACGAGCGTGTGCCGAATGTCATTGTTCGGCTGCTCCGCGCGTGCGCCATCAAAGACGTGAGCGACGGAAAGCAGGTTGAGCGATATGTGCTCAACGAAACAGGACAGCGTTTGCTTGCAGAGTGGAACGCCAGCCACCCCGCATCATGAGGATCGCACAATGAAAGCGAAGCGCCGCAAGGCGGAGACGATTTGGGGAGTGCGGCACGCGGACGGTGGCCTGTTCGCATTCACAATGCGTACAGAGAGGGCGGAAGCGTTGGCGACGTGGCGCGAGAAAGGAAACACCCCGTGGCGCTACTGGCATCTCAGAGGTTACCGCGTCGTGAAGCTGTCCGTCCACGACGCGCCTACACGGAGAACGAAACGATGAAACAGAACATCACAATCCGCACCGCCACTGAGCGGGCGACATTCACGGTCAAGGCGCAGGTCGAGACGAACTATCGGCTGACGCGCGCCGAGGCCGTACAACTGCGCGATGCGTGGGCAGATCGGTTGATGCAGACGCTCCAGAGCCTTCCGCTCGCATCGGCTCCCCTGTCGCGCATCAAGGTCGGTCGGTAGCGCGCCTACACGGAGAATGAAACGATGAAACAGAAGCACGCGCGCAATCGGATTCTTCCGGTACACATTGCCGGTACCCTGCGCCAGTTCAAGGCGCGCAAGCGGCGCGAGTGGAGGGCGATAGAGAAGGCTGCCGAGGTCTACCGGCGTGGATGCGCCTTCGCGCCCGTGCGTACAGGGGCACTGTGGGCGATTCTCGAAGCGGGCCGTGACGCGCTCTCCGTCAAGAACTGGGGGCGCTGATGACCGCCCCGTGGACCCCCTCCGATCCGTTGCCGCACGATGCGACGGATGAGCAGATGATGACGGCTTTAGTTTGGAGCCGCTACAAGTCTTGGCAGGAGCTTGCCCGCGAGTTCGCCGCCGCACAGGTCGCGCACGTCACCGCCGAGAAGGATGCGCGCATTGAGTGGCTCGCTGGCGACAACCAAAAGTGGGCCGAGCAGGTTCGGTCACTACTCGCGGAGCGCGCGCAGCTAGAGCGGGAACTGGCGGAGACGCGGGAGGACGTTCGCACGACGCGCGCAGCGTTCGATGCTGCGTCAGCTCCTCCTGCCAGCGTGACGATTGAGCGCATTCGGTCAACGGTCGATATGCTCGAACGCTTCGCCCCGAGTGGCGAGGAAGAAACCAACGCGGTGATAATGCTGAGCGACCTGCGTCTGTGGATCAAATCAGGCGGACAGTACCCACGCGCCCTCGACGCCGCCCGGCACACGGAGGAAGCAAGCAATGGATAGCCCAACGAAGCTCGATCCGAAGGCGGAAGCAGTAATGCTTCTGCGCGCTGCATTCGCCGAGAAGATGGCTGCAGTAAGTGGGCCGGACGAAATACAGGTATTGCAGATTGCGGACGCCCTGCTATACCGCAACTGTGCTGACGCTCTCGCCGCGCTCCCCGCGCCCGCGACGACAGGGGATGTGCATTACACAGCCGACGAGATCGCTCGGGCACGGTACGTCTTGGGCGAACACATCGTCTCGCTGGTCGGCCCCGGCGTCACGAACGCAGGGGAGGACGACGACGTGCTGTACGAGGGCCGTGCCGTGCGACAGATCGTCGCGAACGCTTTACGAGTCGCCGCCCTCGCGCGCCCCGCCGAGCCATCAGTCGCGGGAACGGGAGGGATAGGTGCTATGGAGGCGCTTTATGCTGCCGTGAGAAATGCCGACCGCCCCTCCGAGCGATGGACGGAGCCGGTGGCGTATCGTGCCTCGGCATCGAAGCACGACTGGGGTGGCGTGCGGTTTCTACTCTGTTACACCGAGGAAGAAGCTCGTGCATGGCTTAGTGAACAAGCAGGAAGCGAAGGGCTAAGCACGCACGTAATCACTCCTCTCGTCGCCGCGCCCCCAGCGGCAGGGAGCGAAAAACTGGCGGAGATGCGCTCCGAAATGCTGGCGGCGACGGCAGAGCTTGGGTTACTGCGAATGTGGATGGTTCGAGAGTGCGGAACAACCGACCCCGCCGCCGCGTCGGTCGAACTGAAGCTATGGCGTCAGGCGTCCAAGCTGTTCAACTGGCCCGCTGAGGCGGCAGGGAGCGAGGACACGCAGGATGCGAAGCGTTGGCGAGCGATTGAGCCCTACCTGAGCGTCAATCCTGACGGCGACAGCGAGGGCTCATGGTGCGACCTCACGCTCGAAGATCCGGACACGGGTGAGGACCCGGAACTGTCGCCGTCTGGCCCTTCCTCTCCGGCCGAGTTCGTGGATCAGCTCATCGCGCACCCCGAAGACCGCATTGGCTACCCGTTCATCGCGCCCCCCACGCCGGAGGGGGAATGAAACGCGCCCTCTTGCATATCGGCCTCATCGTTGCCGGGGCCTTCATCCTCCTCGGCTCAGTTCTTCTCGGAGCCGTATGGGGCGTCATCGTGACGACGTTCGCAGCCCTGAACATTCTGCACGATGCGTGGAGGCAAGCTTGAGACACACGACAAAGTACCTGATGCTGGCCCTGCTCGTGCTGGCCGCGGCAGCCTGCCGGCACACGCCAACTGCGCCGAAGGAAACGGCCGAGCCCTACGCGGGGCGGCGGGATACGCTGTGGGTGTGCGCGGGGGTGACGCAGCACCAGCCCTGTAAGTAGGGGTGATGATCACGAACGCTCTATAGTTGTGAATGCTGACGAATGCCGGAAAACGCGGGAAAACACTCACTGAGGTATTGCCTGTATGTCGCCGACCGCTGAACGCCTGGCCGCTGCCCTCGAGGCCCTGAACACCGCGCTCTTCGATGCCGCCCGCGAGGGCATGGAGGTGAAGGTGTCCGTGCGCACCAACCCGCGCATTGGCAGCTACGCCCCCTGCCCCATCGTCACGCTCAAGCCGGTGAGCGAGGGCTGAGCCGTGGGGAAGCGCAGTTACAGCATTACCTTCCCGCGGATGGACGACGACCCGCGCGAGCGGAACCGGAAGTTGGGCGACCAGTACGAGCCGCAGCGCCGGGCCGAGCTGGCCCGGAAGGCCGCGGCGTTGGGGCTTGAATACGTGCTGCGCGATGGTGAGGCGGTGGCGCGGGCGGCGTTGCGCGAAGCGCCGGCGTGCGTGGTGGACTGGTACCTGCGCACGGGCCAGGTGGTGCGCGTGGGCAGCGTGGAGAAGGGGCGGTACTGCTACGATTCCGAAGCCTTGGCCCGGCTGCTGGTGTGGCTGAACAGTGGGGGCCGGCGGTGAGCGCTTTCGAGAAGGCCCAGGCTGAGATTGCGGCCACGGTGCGCGCCATAGTGGAAGCGCGGCTCGGCTTCGTGCTCGCCACGCCGCCGGTAGCGAAGGGCTGGCACCGGCACGTGGCCATGCAAACCACGGCCGGCTGCCCGTGCGGGGGGAGCGGCGTGCGCACTGAGGCGCTGCTCGCCGCCGGGGTATTCAAGCTCGAAGAATGCCGCTGCGCGGTGTACGTGGCACGCGATTACCCGGACGAAAGTTGCCCGGACCACCCGAAGCATTTCAACTGCCCGTGCGCGCTCGAGTAAATGTGATGCAGCCTTACTACTCCGACTCGCTGGTGACGCTGTACCACGGGGACTGCCGGGAGATTCTGACGGCACTTCCGAAGGCCGATCTCTGCCTCACCGATCCGCCCTATGGCATTGGCTCGTGGAGTGCCACCGGCGGCAACTCCCTGAAGTTGTCTGAAATCGATGCGATCAACCGGCGGGACGTGGCCCCGGATGCCGAGACATTCCGGCTTGTCCTCGCTGCTGCGAAGTACGCGATTGTGTGGGGCGGCAACTATTTCGGCGATGTCCTCGGCCGAACCCGCGCCCCTCTCGTGTGGGACAAGGGCATCCGTGGAATGCACTTCGCAGACGGCGAAATGGCGTGGACGAACTTTGACTTCGGCACCCTGCGAATCTTCACTTATTCGATTGCGGCAAGCGAGGTCAAGGGCAATCGTGCGCATCCCACACAGAAGCCCGTGGCGCTCCTCCAATGGTCAATCCTGCGAGTGAAAGACGCCGCGCTTATCCTCGACCCCTTCGCCGGATCTGGTAGTACGCTCCGAGCAGCCAAGAATCTGAACCGCCGCGCCATCGGCATCGAGATTGAGGAACGGTACTGCGAGGTGGCCGCCGAACGGTGCCGGCAGGAAGTGCTCGCGCTCTAGTTGCCACGAACTCACGTTTATAGTAGCCTAACAGCATGAGTCCTCAAGCCTTATACCGCTAAAGTGCCCGCGCAACTCGTACCTCCCTCGCTCGCCGAGAGCCGGCCGCGCCTGTGGGTGGCCCTCAAGTTGCGCGGCCAGCGGAAGTATTACCGCGAGATAGGGGCGCACCTCGGCGTCACGGAAAGCCGCGCGCATCAAATGGTGGCCGAGGCCATTGCGCTCGTGACGGAGGACCTGAAGGAAGCAGCCAGTGATGTGCTGATACAAGAGTTGGCGGCGCTGGACGCGCTGGCGAAACGCGCGTGGGGGCAGATGGAGAAGGGCGACACGGTGCCGGGAAAAGAGGATGGCTTCGATGTGGCGGCGGCAATGGTGGTGCTGCGCGTGATGGAGCGGCGGGCGAAGTACTTGGGGCTTGATGCGCCGCAGGATATGCGGGTGAGCCTGTTCAACGCGCCGCGCGGGCTGCAGCCCTCGAGTGAGGTAGACCTCGACTCGCTGACGCTGGCCGACTTGGAAGAGCTCGAGGCCGCCGAGCTGGCCCGGCAGCGCATTCTGCTGAAGGCGCGGAAGGTGTTGCCGGATGGCATGGCGCTGGACCCGACGAGAGAGGTTCGGCCGCCGGCGGGGCCGTAGGGGTGGACGCGCCGCTCTCCTCCATACAGGCCACGCTGGCCGAGCGCAGCCTCGCGCATTTCGTGCGCAAGAGCTGGCACGTACTTGAGCCGCAGACGCCGCTGGTGTGGGGTTGGCATATGCAGGCCGTCTGCGATGCCGTGCAGGCACTCCTCGAGGGGCGCGTCGAGCAGAACAACCTCGTCATCAACGTGCCCCCTGGCACCGGGAAGAGCCGCATCGTTTCCGTGTGCACGCCCGCCTGGTGGTGGCTGCAGCAGCCTGCCTACCGCTTCATCTTCGCCAGCGGCAACCCGCGCGTCACCACGCGCGACTCCCTGTACTGTCGCAACCTCATCACCTCGAAGTGGTATCAAAACGCCTTCGCCCCGGGCTGGCACTTTGCCGCGGACCAGAACGCGAAAACCATGTACTCGAACTCGGCCACGGGCTACCGCATGGCGGTGACGGCGGGGCAGGCGATTACGGGGGACCGCGCGGATGCGCTCTTTTGGGATGACCCGATTGACGCGGCACTGGCGAACTCAAAGGCCGAGCGCGACTCGGTGATCTTTTGGTACGACCAAGCCTACGCGAACCGCCTCAGTGACCTGCGCACGGGCAAGCGCTGCGGCATTGCGCAACGGCTACACGAGGGTGACCTCACGGGGCACGTGATTGCCTCGGGGGAGTACGCGCAGCTTGTCATCCCCCAGGAGTACGAACCGCCCAAGGCC
>JAHFBW010000042.1:0-1773 GCA_023249845.1 Candidatus Eiseniibacteriota bacterium | reverse complement strand
GGGTGGACGGACCCACGCGAGGCCGAGGGCGAACTCATGGATGCGGTGCGCTTCCCGCCCAAGGTGCTCGCGGCCGAGCGCCTGCGCTTGGGGAGTGCCGGCTACTCGGGGCAGCACCAGCAGAACCCGGCGGCGGCCGAGGGCGAAATCTTCAAGCGCAAGTTCTGGCGCTACTATAAGAGCAAGCAGGCGGATGCGCAGGGTGTGCCGCAGCCCCTCGCGGTCAACGACTTGCTCAAGCGCCTGGGCATCACCGCCGTGGTGTGCGGTGGTGACACGGCGCTCTCGGAAACGAAGACGGCCGACTACACGGCGTTCTTCGCGCTCGGGCTCGCCCCGAGCCGGTACTATGCGCTGGATCTCTGGATGCAGAAGGTGGAGGCACCCGAGGCGAAACGGCAGGCCGCGCTCTTCGCCGCGAAGTGGAACCCGATTGCGTTTGCGATTGAAGGCAAGGGCTCGGCCTCGGGCAAGGCCATTATTCAAGAGCTCGCGCGCGATACGCGGATTCCCACGGTGGAAATGCCGAACATCGACAAGGTAGTGGGTGCGAACATCGTCGTGCCCACAGTGGAGGCGGGCCTCGTGTACTTGCCCGAGGACGCGGCGTGGGTGTCGGATTTCGTGGACTCGCTCGCAGGCTTCCCGCGCCAGGTGCACGATGACGATGTGGATGCGTTTCGGCTCGCGCTCTCGTATGCCATTACCGGCAACCCGGCGCAGGCGCTCATGGAGTACCTGCGCGGGAGTACGCAGGCGAGCAACGCGGCGGGGAAAGCCGCAGGGGCAGCGTAGGGCGCGCGCGGGCTCGAGGTTTGCGGATTGGCGGCGCAGGGTGTAGGATTGTGGGCGAACGCCAGTCACCGATAGAGGCCGATGAACGCCACGAGCCGCTTCAACTTGGACGCCTTCGCGCCGCCGCTTCCCCAGGACGTGAGCGGCACCGTCGTCGGCGACACCACGCTGGTGTTGCTCGTGGTTGAAGGGTTCCTGCCCACGGATGCGCTGGTGCAGGCCACGTTTACGGCGAAGCTGGCGAAGACGGACGCCGATGGTGCGCCGGGCGCGGTGCAGGTGATTCTGCTCAACGATGGCAGCGGCGGCATTGCGCCGGTGGGGACGGATGGCACGCGCTTCCTGTTTTCGTTCCCGCTCACGGCCGCGCAGAGCGTGACGCTCGAGACGGTGCACGGCTACGATGTGCGCGTGTGGCTCAACCGCGGCGGCCTCACCTATGCGCGCACCGTGCAAACGGGCAACTTCATCGCGCCCCTGGGCTGGACGTCGCGCCTTCACCCCGTGAGTGGTGGCCTCACGAACGAAACCGGGGCCATTCTCGTGCAGGAGGCGTAACGCAATGACGGCGCTCACCTACTCGCCTATTTCCGACCTCACGGAGCTGGCGCTCGCCGGCATGAAGGGCGATACGTTCGCGGTGATTCTGGACCCGCATGACCCGGCCACGCCCACGGGCCTGTTGAAGCGCGGCGCGCTGGCGAACCTGCGCACGGCCTTGCTCGGCGGCACGCTGGCGGGCCTGGTGGCGCTCGATCCGCTGAACGTAGGCCCGGCGAGCACCACCACGCTGCACACAACGGGCGCGGTGACGCACGACAACGCGGCCATGACGGTGAACGGCGTGGCCTACACCTGGCCCGCCTCGCTGACGGCCGACCGGTTCCTCAAGGTGGACGGGGCGGGCGTGCTCACGTGGAGCTCGGAAACGCTCGCGCTGACGGACCTCTCCGACGTGACCATTACGGCCGCCACCAC
>JAHFBW010000041.1 GCA_023249845.1 Candidatus Eiseniibacteriota bacterium | reverse complement strand
CCGGGCGGCGTGGGCGCGGCGTGCGCGGGCCCGGGTACGAGCGGGCCGGGTCCAAGGACGAGCGCCACCGCGAGCGCCCGGAGGCTCAGGGCGTGGCGGTGCGTCCACCCGCCTGGATGTCCTCGAGGCGCCCTGGGTGTCGGGTCGTGCCGCGCCGGTGTCGCCATGGGGTGATTGAAACACGAAGGGGGAGGGCCTGTGGCCCTCCCCCCGACGGGTGCGCGGCGCCGCCTGACCGGCGCTGGAATCAGCGCCGCCAGACGCGGCGCTCGGCGGAGCTCCCCGAGGCGGGCGTGACGTAGGGGAATCCGAGCCGCATGACGTGCTGCTGGCGACCCAGCTGCACCGACGCGGCGGAAGGCTCCGCGGCGCTCGCGTCCGAGGTCGTGTTCGCGGGCCCGCGCGTGAGCGAGCGCCGCGCCACCTTGGTGCCGCCCAGCGAGAAGAACAGCTTCGATTTCTCGATCCTGAACGTGGGTGGGAGCAGGAACGCCAGATCGGCCGAGACGCCGATCGAGTCGAGGTCGCCCGGCGTCTGAGCGATGACCTGACCGGTCGCGTCCACGCCGGAGATTCGCACGAGATACTCGGGTCCGAGCAGAGGCGCCGTGTGCCGGAGCGTGAGCATGTCGGTGGCTCCGAGGCGGAACTGAACCGAGCCACCCGGGTTGTTGCCCTCGCGATACGCGATGAGCAGGTCGGACGTCGTCAGGTAGGAGATGGGCGCCGGGAACGACGAAACCAACCGCTCGAAACCCGCGATCGGCTTCACGTAGATGTGGATCCAGTAGCCCACGGCGCCAGGGACGCCCACCCACGATACGGTGAACAGCGAGTCGAGCGGGAACAGCTCGCCGTTGTACTTGATGGGTATCAGGTTGGTCTGGGTGAGCTGGCCCTCGTTCGTGAGCGGGGAGGCGTGCGTGGCAATTCCGTCGGACAGCCCGCGCGCGAGGTAGCTGGACGGGTTGTAGCCGCTCGGCGAGGGGTCGGGTGTGAAGAACTCCTCGTAGCCCACGTCCACGTACTTGAACACGCTCTGCAGCGTGTAGTCCGCTGTGCGTTCGAAGCGGCCGGCATCGTCGCGGCGGTACATCTCGAACGAGTTCGCCGCCGTGCCGTCCAGCAGCAGCAACAAGGGCATGGTGGTCGGGCCCGGGAGCGCCTGCGCCGAGAGCACTACGGAATCGATATTCGTGCTGGCGTAGTCGCGCACCATGACGCGCAGGCCGTGGTCTCGATACGAGATCAGCCGGGCGTTCGCGGCGGTCACTCCCTCGGGCCGGTTGGGGTCCGGATCGAACCCCGTCGGGCGGGTCTCGCAACTGGCGAGGGCGGCCAGCGCGACGAGCGCCACCCCCACGGTGAACCACTTCGAGTACCGGGTCATCGTCTGCCCTTTCGTCACTCGACCGTGACGCCCTTGCGGCGGTCGAGAGCGATCCAGATGTCGAGTGCGATGGCACTGGCCACGTACACCGACGAGTAAGTGCCGAACACCACGCCGACCAACATGGCGAACGAGAAGTCCCGCAGCACGTCGCCACCCCAGATGAACAGGGCCAGGGCGGCGAGGAACACCGTGAAGGCGGTGATGACCGTGCGCGACAGCGTCTCGTTGACCGCGATGTCCATGACTCGCGAGTGCTTCTCCTTGCGGAGCGCCTTCGCGCGTTCACGGATGCGGTCGAACACCACGATGGTGTCGTTGATCGAGTAGCCGGCGATGGTGAGCAGCGCGGCGACCACGGTGAGGGAGACCTCGCGCCCGGTGAACATGAGGGCCCCCAACGTGACCAGCACATCGTGGAACAAAGCCGCCACGCCGCCAAGCGCGAACTTGAACTCGTAGCGGATCCCCACGTACAGCAGAATGGCGCCGAGACTCGCGAGGATGGCCAGCAGGGCCTTCTGACGCAGGTCACTCCCCACCTTGGGCCCGACCGTCTCGTTGCGGCGCAGCTCCATAGCGACACCCGGGAGGTGCTTGCTCACCGCGGCCTGCACCTGGGTGACGGGATCGCCCTGCGCGTGAAAGCGGAGCAGATACTCGTTCTCGTTGGTGCCGGTCATCTGCTGCAGTTCGGCCTGGACCTGCTCGGCCTCGAGCGCGGCGCGCAGGCGGTCTGCCGGCACGACCTGGCTGGTGCGGATCTGCAGCAGAGTGCCGCCCGTGAAGTCCACGCTGTAGCGCGGGCCCTTCACGAAGAACCAGCCGAGCGTTGCCGCGATACACAGTGTCGAGAAGATGTAGGCGAAACGCCGGTACTTCATGAACGGGATGTCGGTCCCGATCAACAACTGGAACATGGGATCGTCCTCGCTCTCAGATGCTCAGGCGCTCGACCTTACCGCGGCCGAGCCAGTAGTCGTAGATCATCCGCGTGAACAGCACAGCCGTGAACAGGTTCGCGAGCAGGCCGATGCTGAGCGTGACCGCGAAGCCCTTGATGGGGCCCGTGCCGAACTGGAACAGGAACAGCGCGGAGATGAGCGTCGTGGAGTGCGCGTCGAAGATGGTGCGGAACGCGCGGTCGTAGCCGTTACGCACGGACTCGTGGATGCTCTTTCCGTGTCGCAGCTCCTCGCGCACGCGCTCGAAGATGAGCACGTTTGTGTCCACGGCCATACCCACGGTGAGCACGACGCCGGCGATGCCCGGCAGCGTGAGCGTGGCGCCGAAATACGCCATCGCGGCGATGAGGTAGAGGAGGTTCAAGGCCAGCGCAGAGATCGCGACGATGCCGGAGAGCTGGTAGTAGATGGCCATGAACGCGATCACCATGAGCGTGCCGATGAGACCTGCCGTGAGGCCTTCGTGGATCGAGTCCGCCCCCAGCGACGGTCCGACCGTACGCTCCTCGAGGATGCGCACCGGGGCCGGCAGAGCACCGGCTCGCAGCACGATGGCGAGGTCGCGCGCGGTGTTCACGTCGATGCTGCCGCCCGTGATGGACGCATCGCCCGAGGGGATGCGGTCGCGGATGAACGGCGCCGACTGAACGACGCCATCCAGGATGATCGCCAGCTGCTTGCCGACGTAGTTGCCGGTGACGCGTGCGAAGTCGGCGCGGCCGCTCGGCGTCATCTTCATGCTCACGCCCCAGGCGCCAGGATTGGTCTGGTCCAGGCCCACCTGGGCCTCGGCGCTGGCCACCGAGCCGCCCGTCAGCTCGGACTGCCGCTTCAAGACGTAGAGCGAGCGCCCGGTGACCCCCACGCGCGCCTCGTTCTCGGAGCCCCACAGCACCTCGGTGTCGCCCGCGATCAGCGAGTCGAGCCCGGGCGTGGCGAGCAGCTTCTGCACGTTGGGAACGTCCACGTCGCGGAAGAAGCCCTGGTCCAGCATCAGCCCGGTGAGCGGCGTGTGCGCGAGTGCGGTGTCACGCGAGCCGGAGACACCGCGCGAGGCGAGCCAGCTGTCCAGACGCTGGAACAGGACGCGCTGCTCCTCGGCCGAGCGCACGAGCTTGAACTCGAGCAGCGCGGTCTTGCCGATCAGGTCGATGGCGCGGCTGCGGTCGGTGAGTCCCGGCAGCTGCACGGTGATGCGATCGGTGCCCTCGATCTGGATCAACGGTTCGGCGACGCCGAACTGATCGATACGGTTGTTGATGATCTCGCGGGCGCGCTCGACGGCGTCCTTGGCCTCGGCGGCGGAGAGCTTGGACTTGTCCACCTCGAGCAGGAGCTGCAGGCCACCCTGGAGGTCCAGCCCCAAGTGGATCGCCTGCTTGCGGAGCTTCGCCAGCTTCGCGGGCTCCGTCGCCTGACGCTGGGCGGGTGTCAGCTTGTAGAACTGGTACGAAGGCCACAGGCTCCACAGGGACAGTGCGGTCACCACCAGCACGCCAAGTAGTTTGCCCTGGTCCGAGCGGGTCATGGGCTCCCCCATACGGTCAACCGCCGGGAAGGCGCAAAGCCCCCCCGGCGCAGTGGAAAAATGAGGGCGGGAGTCTACGGGCGGCATTACGGAGTGTCAACGAAACGCGAGGCGCGGCGCGAGTTTGGGCCCGCTGGCGGCGCTCGGAACCGCGATCCGCGCGCGCCGCGGCGACTCCGGAGGTCCCGGTAGCAGACGCTGCGGCGCGAGGGCTCGTGCCAGCCCTCCGAGGGGTGGTCGGGGGTGCGTCGCCACGCCGGCCGGGACAGGGACTGGTTGGCGGCCAGTCCCGACTTGATGCGATCGGTGCTACTCGTGAGGGAGGGACGGGGTGGGGTGGTGAAGGCAGGAGTGGGTGGCGGGATCCCGGCCGGCGAGGCCCGATGTGGCCGCCGCAATGCGCGTGCCTCGACGCGCGCGTGGGACGACGCCTCGGGTTGGGCGCGCGAGCGCGTCGGCCCACTGGCGTCGGCGTCGAGCCGGTGACGCAAGCCGCTTTCGCTGCCCACGACTTCCTCTCGCCTGGGTTGCGCGCCGCGCCCTGCTGAGTCTTGACACTCCACGAGCCCGCCACCTAATGTGCCGCGCCTACCGCACCGGGCCCCACCTATCTCCAGCTTTTCGAGGAGCTTCCCAAGCATGTACTCGCGCTTCCGCGTGGCGAGCGTCGTGGCGCTGACGTTGCTTGCCACGGCCGGCGTCAGCCACGCCCAGCAGGCGGATTCCGTTGCGACGAAGGGGGCCCTGCCCGGCCGCGGCGGCATCGGCGGCCAGATCGGCGGCACGTACATGTTCGCCGATGGCGACTATTCCGAGGGCTCCCAGCCGCGGCTGTCGTTCACGGGCCACTTCCGCTACGTCATCAACAAGCGCTGGGGCTGGCAGTTCAGTCCATCGTTCACGTGGAACGGCTACGTGTCGCACGCCGACGCGCCGTTCGTGGACCTGAACTTCCCCAACGAGGGCGTCTCCAAGCAGTTCTACCTTACGCAGGTGCTCGGCGTGTCGAGCCAGCTCCAGTGGTATGCCGGGAGCGGCCGCAGCCGCTGGCACCTGGGCGCGGGTCCTGCCGTGTACCGCGTGGTCGTGCAGAACCATCGCAAGGTGGTGGAGGATCCGTTCACGCACGAGCTGCACGACGGCATGCACATGGGCGCCGTCGGCGAGCTGGGCGTGGAGCACTTCTTGAAGCGTCTGCCGAACACGTCGCTCGAACTCACCGCCTCGTGGCAGGCGGCGTTCGCGAAGAGCAACGGCCGCTGGCAGACCGGCTGGAATGGGAATCCCATGCTCGCCGAGTTGCGCTTCGGCGGGCACTATTACTACGACTTCCGCAAGCCCAAGCCGAAGAGCACGAAGCCGGGGCTGGGTCGATGATATCCGGGACCGCGGCGCCACCGCTGCGGTCCCGTGCCTTCCGGAGGGGACGCGGGTGAGCGACCGCGTGGCATGGACGGACAAGGTGGGGCCCGAGGCCCTCACCTTCGACGACGTGCTGCTCGTGCCCGGCTACGCCGCCACGCACCCGCGTGACGTGGACACACGCTCGCGTTTCACGCGCGGCATCGCGGTGAACATCCCTGTGGTGAGCGCCGCGATGGACACCGTCACCGAATCCGCGCTCGCCATCGCGCTCGCCCGCCTCGGCGGCATCGGTGTCATCCACAAGAACATGTCCATCGAGGAACAGTCGGCACAGGTGGACCGCGTTAAGCGCAGCGAGAGCGGCATGATCGTGGATCCTGTCACGCTGCCGCCCAGCGCCTCGCTGGCCGAAGCGCACGCCATCATGGCGCGCTTCCATATCTCGGGCGTGCCCATCACCGAGAACGGCAAGCTCGTGGGCATCCTGACGAACCGCGACCTGCGCTTCGAGGACGACCACTCGCAGCGTGTGAGCGCGGTGATGACGCGCGCGAAGCTCATCACGGCGCCGGTCGGCACCACGCTCGAGTCGGCGCGCGCCATCCTCGCCAAGCACCGGATCGAGAAGCTGCCGGTGGTGGACGACAAGATGATGCTCAAGGGCTTGATCACCGTGAAGGACATCGAGAAGCGCATCCGTCACCCGCACGCGTGCAAGGACTCGCTCGGCCGACTGCGCGTGGCGGCCGCGGTGGGCGCGGCCGGTGACTACGTCGAGCGTGCGCAGGAGCTGGTGCGCGCCGGTGTGGACGCGCTCGTGGTGGACAGCGCGCACGGGCATTCCGCCGGCGTGCTGGAGGCCACGCGCGCGCTCAAGCGCGCGGTCGCCGGCGCCGAGTTGGTTGTGGGGAACGTGGGCACCGGCGAGGGCGCGAAGGCGGTGGCGGACGAGGGCGCCGACGCGGTGAAGGTGGGCATGGGCCCGGGGGCCATCTGCACGACGCGTGTGGTGACAGGCGCGGGCATGGCGCAGATCACCGCCGTGCTCGAGGCGGCCAAGGCGCTCGAGGGCCGCGACGTGCCGATCATCGCGGACGGCGGGGTCAAGTATTCGGGCGACTTCGTCAAGGCCATCGCCGCGGGCGGCCACACCGTGATGCTCGGCGGCATGTTCGCCGGCACCGAGGAGAGCCCGGGCGAGGTGGTGCTCTACGAGGGCCGGCAGTACAAGGTGTATCGCGGCATGGGCTCGCTGTCGGCTATGGCGGCCGCCAAGGGCAGCCGCGAGCGCTACTTCCAGGACAACACGGACGAGCTGTCGAAACTCGTGCCCGAGGGCATCGAAGGCCGCGTGCCCTTGAAGGGCCCGCTCGCGCCGACCGTCTTCCAATTGATGGGCGGACTCCGGGCCGGCATGGGCTATTGTGGCGTCGCCACCGTCGATGAGCTCCGCACGAAGAGCCGGTTCGTGCGCATCAGCGGCGCGGGGTTGCGCGAGAGCCACCCGCACGACGTGAAGATCACCAAGGAGGCACCAAACTACGAGGTGCGGTGAGCCTTGCTGGCCGCGGGTACCCTCCCGCGCGGCAGAGACCACGCGTACCGCCGCCTGACCCGCTCACTGCCGGACCCGTGGCACACGAGACCCATCCGTCTGACCTTCCAGGGAGGAGGAGACCATGCGGCTCACCGGACCTCGCCGAGGCAATCCCACGCTGCGGTTCATGATCGAGCAGACGGCGAGGCGCCGCATGGCGGCTGGCCCCATGGTGGAGCGCGAACGGACCAGAGCGGGTACCCAGAGCGACGTGCTGCGCTGGAGTCGTGAGTTCTTCGAGCGGGTGCACGCGACGCTGCTGCCTCGCACCTCCCACGTGGCCGACACCGCCGAGGGCCAGCTCCGCTACTACGGAAGCAAGGCCATGAGCATGTGGGCGTTCGTGTCGCGGCACGCCACCGCACTCGCCTACGACCACGCCGAGACCCCCGCGCAGATCCACGAGCGTGCGCTCCGCTGGCTCGCCTGCTTGACGACGCGCACCGCGCCCGGCCTGGCGAGCGCGCACTGGGGACACCCGATCTACGGCGCGCGGCTCGATCCCGCGTCGGGCGAAGTGGACGTGGTGTGGGCCGTGCCCGGCGAATGGTGCGAAGCCGTGCTCACGGGCGCCCTCCCCGAAAGGGAGTGGGACGCGCCACGCAGCTGGCAGGCGGAGCTGGCAGAAACCGCGGGATAGCCGAGGCGCGTGCAACGCCAGCATGCCCGGCGCGTGCGCTCACGCCGGGCGCGTGTCGCCGATCCGTCCACCGTCCGCCCCGAAAGGCAGCGAGCCCCGGGTCTCCCCGGGGCCCGCGCGTTCGCCCCGCGACTGGACGGTCGGTTGGCGAAGACAAGGTCCGCTCGCCGGCAAGCGGCGGAGCGGACCTCACGTTGAATCGGCTATCGCCGCGGCAATTCGAACTTGAAGCCGGGGTTGATGGCGCGGATCTCGCCGAGGACGCGCTCGAGGCTCTCCTCGGTGGCCGTGTCGGGCTTGTCCCGCCACGCCGTGTAGAGCTCGAGCAGCTCGTCCTGCTTGGTGCGCAGCAGCTCCTGCTGGGCGTGCTCGTCCACCGAGCGCTCGAGGTGGTAGACCTCGCCCTGCGAGAATCGGCTCATCAGGTCCAGGTACTCGCCGCGCATGTGCGACAGGATGCGCAGGTACTTCTCGAACCCGGTGGACAGCTTCTCCAGCACGTCCGAGACGCCCGCGTTCTTCCGGTGCATCTGCTGCGAGTAGGTGTAGGCGAAGTGGTAGTAGGTCTTGCCACGGCCGATGTACGCCTCCTCGCTGGGCTGCACGCGGGTGCGCGACGCCGCGGCCATGGCCGGGTTGTCGAAGATCCCGATGGACACCAGCAGGAAGTCGGCGTTGGTCTTGTAGATCTGGTACTTGAGCCGCGCGTCCGTGGACGACGACAACCGGCGGAACACGTCGGTGTCGTACTTGGACAGGAACTTGCGCGACTGCTCCACGTACTCGGGGTTGATGAACGAGTGGAGCAGATGGGCCAGGTAGACGTTCACGTCCTCGTCGTAGCAGTCCTGGTTCGAGACGAGGCCTGTCTCCATGCGGCTGTAAAGGAGACAGTTGATCATGAAGAAATAGGTGGGCTGGAGGTCCCGGCTGCTGTCCTTGAGGTCTACGTAATGACGGGGGTTCATGCGGCGCCTCGACTGACTCCTGCTCCAGCTGCACGGCACCTCGATGGAGAGGTGCACCGGGTCTCCCTGACCGGGTACAAAAGCATCGGTTGTGCCACGCACGTCCTGCAGTGGATAAGGCGTTCCGGAGCGCGACAGTGCGCACGGACGCGTCTGGCGCGGCCGCGAACGAAGACCCGCATTCGCTGTGAGTTCGGGCTTGTCCACCCCGCGCGCGGGTGAATCCACCCGAATTCCCGGTCTCGCTTGTGAGAGCGTCGGCCGAACGCCGCGCGCGTTCCTGACCCGCACGAAACGCTTGCAGCACGCAATTGTCGTTATAGATATGAAAGTCCCTTGCCACCCGAATCCGCTGCTAGCCCATGTGGCGCATCGTGATGAGGAGCGCTCACAGCACTCGCGACCTGCCTCGCACGCGCGACGGAAAGTCGCTCACGCATCGCACGCGAGGCCTCATCTGGGCGTCCAACTCCGAGCGAACGTGCAAGAAAGGCCTCGGCATGCAGTTTGCGAGATGCCATCGTGAGTTCTCCTTCTCGGGTTTCCCCTAACCCCTCCCATGCGTGCCGCCCAACCCTCCCCTGCCTCGCAGCCTCGTCCCCGCATCGGCCCCGGCCTCAAGCTCCGGTTGTGGCTCGCGTGCCTCTCCGGCGCGCTCGTTGCCGCGGCCGGAACGCTGTGGATGCTCGCGACGCCGAGCCTCACGCCTTCCGATCCGGCGGTGTATGGCTGGCTCGCCGGCGTGGCCTGCGCGTCGCTGGTGGTCGGCCTCGTGCTCGGGTTGTGGATCGACCATCACGTCGTGGGCCACCTGCATGGGCTGCTGCTGGGCCTGCGCTCCAACCGTGTCGCCGAACTACGCGGCCTGCCCGCGGGCGCCGGCTGGGGCGAGCTCTCCGAGCTGGGCGACGCCGTGCAGGAGACGCTCGAGCGCCGCCATCGCGAGGCGCACGCGTTCCACGAGCTCGAAGCCCTGCGCCACCACCTCGCTGCGCTCCACGCCGGGATCGACCGCTGGCAGCTCACCGAGCGCTGGGAACGGCCCGCGCTGCCCGAGAGCGAAGTGGGTACCGTGGCCGATGTCCTGGGCCACGCGCTCCAGCGCCGCGTCGGCGTGGACGAACAGAACCGCGAGGCCGCGCGGCAGGTGGCGAGCGAGCTGGCCGCGGTGATCGCCGACGCGACCGAGGCCGCTTCGCGCGCCGAGCGCGGATTCGTTGAGGCGACGGGGCTCCAGACCTCCGTTCGGGAGCTGCAGAGGCTGTCCAGCGAACTGGCCGCCGCACTCACCGTGCCGGCCACCGCCGTGACACTGGAGGACTCCGCGGCCGAGCGGGCGCGCGGCGCGCTCGAGGATCTCGTCGAAGCGTCTTCGGCCAGCGTGGACTCGCTCGGCCGCGGACTGCTGCGCGTCCAGGACGTGTCCGACCAGGTGCAGCGGATCGCGAATCGCGCCACGTTGATCGCCATCCACGCCATCTCGGGCACGAGCGACCCGGCCACGTTCGCCGACGAGCTGAAAGCGCTGTCGCGCGACGTGCGTGACGCCACCGACCGCACGCAGCGCTTCGCGCAGGAGATCGACGCAGCGGTGTCCGAGGCCGACACACGCATGCGTGAGTCACGCGAACGCGCACTCGCGCGGCTCGACATGCCCGCACCCGCCGCAACTTCCGCACCGCCGGCCCCGCGCGGCACCGACGCCCAGCGCCTCGTGGAGCGCGTGCTCGAGATGGTGCAGGACACCATGGCCAAGGGTGAGCGGGTCTCGACCGCGAGCGAACGCGCCTCGAGCGTGGCCGAGCGCCTGGCGCGCCGGCTCGAGGTGAATGCTTCCGACGCCGAGGCGCTCGTCGTGCGATTGGCGCCGGTGGGAGAGGCCCTGGAGCCCCACGCAACCGAGACCCCCGAACTGCGACTCGTGGACGTCACGCCTCTTCCCGAGGCCGAGCCGGAACCCGCGGAGCCGACCGCGCCCGAGGCGCGCGAGGAGGAGCACCCGTGATCGCCTCGATGCGTCATGGCGACGAGGACGCACGCGAGATCGCGCGGGGCCTTGCGCTGGCCGTGAAAGGCGCCGTGGAGAACCTGCGCGGCGGGCACGCGGACACTCGGGCGCTCACCTGGGCCGCTGCCGTGGACGTGGCGGAACTGTTGGACCTCTCGGGATTGTCCCAGCTGCTCGCGGTGTGCGAGACACACGTGGAAGCGCCGCCGCTCGCGGTCACCCACGCGCTCGATCGCCTCGCCCGGCTCGCGCACGACACGCTCACGCGCGGCGACGTGACGGCGTTCGAGCAGGCCGATCGGGAGCTGGGTGCGCTGGCGGGCTCACTCACGTCGCAGGAGTGGAGCCCGCCCGGACGCACCGAGGAGCTACCGGAATCCCTGCAAGCGCTTCGCGATCTGCTCTCCGATTTCGAACTGGACGATGCGGAAGCCATCGCACGCGCACAGGTGACGCTTCCCGTGGCGGCGGGGCTGCGTGCGGCACTCGACTGGATCGGCGCCGACCTGGGCGGCCGCTTGCGTGTCACGGTACAGGACGCTGCGCTCACGCTGGCGGCTCGAGCCACACACGAGCCGGGGCTCGGCCCCGCGGGCGCCATCCTGGCGTTGACAGGCGGTGCGCTTCTGCCCGAGCCCGATGGCCGCTGGTCGCTGCGCGTTCCGCTCCATGCCGACCGGCCTGCGTACCTGCTCGTGCGCCAGGGCGAGTTGTCGCTGGCGCTGCCGTGGCACGCCGTGGCGCGACTGCGCATCGCCGACGAATCGGCGCGTGCCGTGATGACCGAACCCTCGCTCATGCCCTGGTCGCCGCTCGCGCGTGCACATGGCGAGCGTCCCGCGGCACTCTTGGCACTCGGCCTCACCCGCGCCTGGCTCCATCTCGATCACGTCGTGTGGCGCGTGTTCGCCCAGCCCGTGCCGGCGAAAGCCTCTGACGCCGTTCCGGGCGGCCGCCTCGTCGTGCGCACCGACGAGGGCGGCGAGTATTGGGTGGTGGAGGTGAGCGAAGCGCTCGAGGGCGTGCCACAACTCCACACCCCCAAGCCCCAGCCGCGGCCGCGACCCCCGAGTCTCGAGGTGGCCCTGCCGACCGGGACAACGCTCAGCACGACCCAGCCTTCCACGTTGGAGATCCCACGCGTAGCGGGACTCACTCGCGCGTCGTCCATCGCCGCTGCGCTTCCAGAAGCGGCCGCGCCCGCCGCGCCGGCGGAGATCGCGCAGGAGCCGTCGGGTTCGGAGGACGTGGAGGAGCCCGCGGAGATCGTGGCACCCGCAGAGCCGTTCTCGACGCTCGGGCCCGACGACGTCCGACCGCTCGGCCGCTCGCTGCCGGAGGGTTCGACGATCGCCCAGGATCTGGATGCGCGTTCGGAGACCCGAGCGGCAGCGGTCGCGCCTGCGGCTCCCGCCGCGCCGTCCGAACCGGCCGCCGCCAGCCGCGAGAAGGCCGAGGCCGCCAGCACCGCATCCCGGCTCGCACTCGTCGTTGATGACTCGCTCGTGGCGCGGCTGTCGCTGGGGCGGGTGCTCGAGCGCGAGGGCTGGATGGTGGAGTGGGTCGAGCAGGCCGGCGAGATGTGGGAAGCGCTCCACGGCTCGGCCTGGGGCGTGGTGTTCGTGGACGTCTCGCTGCCCGACGCGAGCGGCCGCGCGCACCTGCGCTCGCTCGTTGCGAACCAGATGGCCGCGACGCGGCGATTCGAGGTCGTGGCTTTGACGCGTGACGCCAGCGAGGAACGCCTGGCGCACGAGAGCGGCATCACGCGCACGCTCAGAAAACCGTTCACGCACGCCGCGCTCGAGCAGTTGATGCGCGAGTTGCCGGCGCCCTCGGCGGACGCGTGATCCCGCGGCTTCCGGGGCCGCCTCGCGATCAGCCGCCGCCTCACGTCCTGCTGGCGGCCGACGACGCGCAGCTGGTCGAGACGCTCGACAAGGCGCTTCGCGGGCACCACTTCCGGGTGACGCTCGCGCTCGACGGCGAGGACCTGTTGCGGCGCGCGCGCTCCGAGACACCCGAGCTCGTCGTGGCGGGGCTCCGGCTCGCGAGGCGAAGTGGACTCGACCTGTGCGACTCGTTCCGTCGCGAGCCCGACCTGGGCGACGTGCCCATCCTGCTGCTCGCCACCGGAAACGATCCCGAGACTCGCGTCGAGGCCCTCGCACACGGGGCCGACGACCTCATGACCAAACCGCTCTCGGCACGCGAGCTCGTCGCGCGAGCCCAGCGGTTGGTGCTGCGCGCGCGACAAGTGGCGCTGCACCGCCAGCGGACCCGGGAACTCGAACGCGAACTGCAGCGCGCCGAAGCTGACCTTCGCGGCGCGCGCGAGGAGGCGGCCCACGAGCGCGGATTACGCTCGCTCGCTGGCGGCATCTTCGGCGAACTCCTGCGAACGCTCGACTTGGACCAGCTCGACGCGCGACTCCTGCGCGAGACGTGCCGGCAGACAGGTGCGCGAAGCGCGAGCCTGCTTTGTCGCGACAAGTCCGGCACGTGGCGGAGCGTGGCGGTTCGAGGCGACCTGCCCGAGCGCTGGTCCGGCTTCACGCTGTCCGCCCAGAGTTCGGTGCCGGACTGGCTCCGCACGAACGATCGCCCGCTCACCCGCGAGGAGTTCGAGCGCCTGCCGGGAGTCTCGGTTGAGATCGCGAGCCTCTCCACGCACGGCGTGGCGATGCTGGCACGGGTGCCCGCGTCCGAGAACGCGGAATCCCTGCTCGCCTGCGAGGAGCGCCCCGATGGCGCCCCGTTCGGTGCCCGCGAGCGCGAACGCCTGGCGGTGTTGTGCACGGCCGCCGCGCCGGCGCGCACCGCGGCGCACCGGTTCCCCGATCAGCAGGCACGCGCGCTCGAGCTGCTCTCGGCGTGGAGCGCGGAGCACTCCCGCCGGCACGACGCGCAGCGCGAATCCGCAGTACGGCTGTCGTCCGTCGCGAATGACCTGCATGTGGGCCCCACCGAGCGGGCGCTCCTCGACCTGGCGTTGCGCCTGGGACCGTGGGCGTGGACGGCATCCGGGCGCCGCGCGATCGCAGGCCTCGCGGACGCCGATCCGACGCGAAGGCTGTCGCGCTTGAGCGAGCTGCTTCATGACGCCGAGGGCTGCGCCGGCGGTGAGAGCGCCGCCCACGCGGACCTTGTCGCGTGGCTCGCGGCGGCCGGACTTCGCTACCAGGCGCTTCGCGTCTCGGGGCGGAGCGCGTTCGAGAGCTGGTGCACGGCGGCCACGTGGCTCGGGGTGCAATCGCACCCCGAGCTCCGCGACCGCTTTCCCGAGGCGATCGAACCCGCGCGCTGACGGAAGCCCCTAGCCGGGCTCATGAATAATCCCGGCTAGCGAGGCGGGAGCGATCGCTCGAGGATCAGTGCCCCGTGCCGCCCGTGGTGCCGCTCGGCGTGACCGGCTTGATATTGCTGAAGTCCACCTTCGGCACGGTCTTCGACACTTCCGGCACCGGGTAGTTCGGTGCTTCCTTGAAATTGAACATGCCGGCGAAGAAGTTCATCGGGAAGCTCCGCACGGACACGTTGTAGGTCTTCACCGTGTCGTTGTATCGCATGCGTTCGGTGGCGATCCTGTTCTCGGTGCCCGCGATCTCGTCCATCAACTGGGTGAACGACTCCATGCTCCGGAGCTGCGGGTAGTTTTCGATCACCACGAGCAACCGGCCGATCGCGCCATCCATGCCCTGCGCCGCCGCGATGCCATGCTCCGGCGTACGAGCCCCCGCCATCGCGGCACGCGCCGCCGCAATCTCGCCGAACACCGCCTGCTCCTGCCCGGCGGCGCCCTTCACGGTCTCGACGAGGTTGCCGATCAGGTCCCCGCGACGCTGGAGCTGGTTGTCCACCTGCGCCCATTTGTTCTGGACGTCGGCCTTCTTGGCGACAAGCGAGTTGTAGTTGCCCGCGACGCAGCCTCCCAGGCCGAGCAGGGCGATCAGCACCACCACCAGGACGACCATACCGGTCTTCATCGACTCGTTCTCCTTTTTGACGCCGCACGCCACGTGCGGCGGGAATCGTTCGAGATCGTGACGGCGAGCACACTCACGCTACACCGCGAACGCGTGCCACGATACGGCCGCCGCGCCTCGCGGGGTTCACCAGTTGCCGCCACCGCCACCGCCTCCACTGGAACCGCCGCCGAATCCGCCGAACGACGAACCACCGCCGCCACCACCACCGAATCCGCCGCCCATGCCACCGAATCCGCCACCCCAGCCGCCCCCCGACGAGTACCAGCCGCCACCTCTCCGGCCGCCGCGCCGCCCACTGCCCCGATTGAACAGTGGCAGGATGCCGAACAGGATCACCAGCACGACGATGAAGAACATCAGCTCGCGATTCGGGCCGCCACGCTTGGCGTCATAGCGAAGCGGCTTGCCGTCCCACTCGAGCTCGACGCCCTTCTCGGAGGCGATTCGCTGCGCCGAAGCCAGCACCGCGGCGGTGATGCCCTCCGCGGGGTCGCCGGCGCGGAACTTCGGGATCACGAGGTCGCGGACCATGCGCGACTGCCAACCGTCCGGCAGCGTGCCCTCGAGGCCGTAGCCGGTCTCGAAGCGGATCGCGTGCTCCTCCATGGCGACCAACAGCAGCAGGCCGTCGTCGCGTTCGGCGTTGCCGATGCCCCACGCGTTGAACACGCGCGTCTTGTAGGCACTCGGGTCCTCGGGCGCGCAGCTCGTCACCGTGAGCACGGCGAACTGGACTCCGGTCTTCTTCTGGAGCTGGTCCAGGAAGCCCTCGAGTACGGCGGCGCGCGACTCGCCTATGACACCTGCCGAGTCGGTGACGAAACCCGCGTATGCCGGGATGTGGGCGCGGCCGCTCTCGTCCTGGGCCCGGGCCGGCCACGCGCACACCACGGCGGCCGCAAGGATCGGGACGAAGAGCAGGCGCGCAACCGCGCGCCGGGGTCTCATGTCACACGGAGTGTGTCGACAGCGCTGGTGAGTTTCTCGACCTGGGCGAGAAACGCCTTGAACGCGGCGCGCGTCTCGTCGGCGCCCGGGTGTTTGCGTTGCGCGCGCAGGCGATGCGCGCCCATGAGCGCGTGGGCGTCCAGGTCGTGGATCTCGGCGACGCGTTCGATGACTCGCTCGAGACTCGCGGGCGGCGCTTCGCCGTGCAGGCGAATGAGCGAGCGGAACAGCGTGTGGAAGCCGCTCGCCAGACGTGCGAGCGAGGCATGCAGCCGTTCGGGATGCGCCGCGCCGGTCAGGTACTCCTGCGCGAGCCGGAGGTGTTTGCCGCGCAGCTCCTGCTCGACCTGAAGTCGCAGGTAGGTCTGCGGCACTTCGAGCGTGTCGAACAGGTCCACACCCTCGAGCCGCCAGTGGCGCTCTTTCAGGTCGAGCCACTCGATGGGGAACACGTCGAGCGAGCGCTGCGCCTGCTGCATCGTCATGAACAGCGGATCGATATGTGGCGGCTTGCTCGAAACCGGGACCGCCGCCGCGACCGGATCCAGCAGTGACAGTGGAAGCTCGCGCGTCACCACGAGCACGTTGACGTGACGCACGTTCGGATCGAAGCCCTCGTTAAGCGCCCCGCCGGTGATGTACGCGGACAGGAAGTGCTCGCCCAGACGTTGCTGAACCGGCGCCAGCCAGAGCTGCGCTGCGGCGAGCACCGCCGGGCTGGGTTCCAGAGTGGTCGTGAGTGCGCTCATGCCGCCGACGATAAGACATGGCGGCGGCCGGTCAAGAGCGCTCACATCACTTGACCCCCTTTGCACGCACTCGTACCGTCCTAGGCCCATGAAACCGGTCGTGAACGATTTCAGCATCCATGTGGCCACCGTCAACGGATCGGGGAGCCAGACCGCGAACAGCGTGTTGCTCCGCGCGCTCTTCCAGATGGGCGTCCCGGTGTCCGGCAAGAACCTGTTCCCGTCGAACATCGCGGGACTGCCGACCTGGTTCACCATCCGGGCGAGCAAGGACGGCTGGGTCGCGCGCCGCGCGACCCACGAGATCCTCGTGGTCATGAACCCCGAGACGGCCGCCGCGGACGTGGCGGGAATGAGCACCGGGACCGTCATCGTGGCGAATGACTCCATCAAGCTTCCCGACCTCCCCGAGGATCGCATCGTCTATCGCGTTCCCATGGCCAAACTCATCGAGCCCATCACCACCGACGTGAAGCTCCGCCGGCTGGTGGTCAACATGGTCTACGTGGGCGTGCTCGCGGAGTTGCTGGGAATCGAAGAGGCGGAGCTGGATCGCGCGCTGCAGGCGCAATTGGGCCGCAAGCCCAAGGCGATGGTGCTCAACCAATCTGCGGTTTCGGCTGGCATGGCATTTGCGCGTGAGCACTGCCCGAAGCGCGACCCGTACGTGGTCGAACGCATGAACGAGACCGCCGGCAAGATCTTGATCGAGGGCAACACCGCCGGAGCGCTCGGTGCGATGTTCGCCGGCGTTACCGTGGTGACGTGGTACCCGATCACGCCTTCCAGCTCGCTCGTGGAGGCGCTGATCGGTTTTCTCGAGAAACATCGCCGCGATCCCGGGACGGGAAGAGCCACGTACGCGGTGATCCAGGCCGAGGACGAGATCGCCGCGGTGGGCATGGTGCTCGGTGCGGGCTGGGCCGGGGCGCGCGCCATGACCAGCACCTCGGGTCCCGGCATCTCGCTCATGGCGGAGTTCGCGGGGTACGGCTACTACACCGAGATCCCGGCCGTCATCTGGGACATCCAACGTGTCGGGCCGTCGACGGGCCTGCCGACGCGCACTGCACAGGCGGACCTGTCGTTCGTGTACGGACTGTCGCACGGCGACACCCAGTTCCCCGTGCTGCTGCCCGGTTCCGTGGGGGAGTGCTACGAGTTCGCGCTAGCAGCGTTCGACCTGGCGGAGCGGCTCCAGTCCCCCGTGTTCGTGCTCTCCGACCTGGACCTCGGCATGAACAATTGGATGAGCGATCCGTTCCGCTACCCCGAGAAGCCGTGGGACCGCGGCAAGGTACTGGACGACGAGGCGCTCGCGAAGCTGCCTCGCTTCGAGCGCTACCGCGACGTGGACGGCGACGGCATCCCGTATCGCACGCTGCCGGGCACGAAGGACTGGAAGGGCACGTACTTCACGCGCGGCAGCGGACACGACGAAGCGGCGCGCTACACCGAGGACCCTGACGCCTACGTGCGCAACATGGATCGCCTGCGGAAGAAGCTGCAGACGGCACGCACGCTCGTGCCCGCGCCCGAGCTGTCGCCGACGCCAGGCGCCGAGGTGGGCCTGATCGCGTTCGGCTCGTCGCACTGGGCGATCCTCGAGGCTCGCGCCGAGCTGGCGGCGGCCGGGGTCAAGACCTCGTACCTGCGCGTGCGGGGGCTGCCGCTTCACGCGTTGGTCGCGGAGTTCGTGAAGCAGCACGACCGCGTCTACGTGATCGAGCAGAACCGAGACGGGCAGTTGGCCGAGCGCATCCGGCTCGAATCTCCGGAGCGCGCCGCACGTGTGCGCTCGGTGCTGCATTACGACGGCCTGCCGCTCGACGCGCGCTCGGTCACGGACGGCGTGCTGGCGCACGAGAGCGTCGCCCAGGGAGCCACTCGATGAGCACCGCGACGACGCCCGCGGGCCAGCCCGTCAATCGCATCGGTCTCCCGAAGGCCGACTACGACGGCAGCAAGACCACGCTGTGCCCGGGCTGCGGCCACAACGCGATCACGGGCGGCATCATCCAGGCCGCGTGGGAGGTGGGCCTCGAGCCGCACCGCGTGGCGAAGCTCTCGGGCATCGGCTGCTCGAGCAAGACACCCGCCTACTTCCTTGGCCACTCGCACGGCTTCAATGCGGTGCACGGCCGCATGCCGAGCATCGCCACCGGCGTGCACGCCGCCAATCGCGAGCTCTTGCTCATCGGCGTCTCCGGTGACGGCGACACCGCGAGCATCGGGCTCGGCCAGTTCTGCCACTTG
>JAHFBW010000287.1 GCA_023249845.1 Candidatus Eiseniibacteriota bacterium | reverse complement strand
CGGAGGGAGCGCACCACGTCACGGTGCCGCCCGAGCAGACGCTATCCGGGCCGGCGATGCTGCATGTCGGCGGCGCAGCCGGTTCGCCCACGGTGTGACTGCACGGATCGCTCCAGGTGCCCGTCGCCGCATCGAACACGCGGAGTGTGTAGGTGCCAGGCGTGACCGCGTCCACGCACATGGCGCTCGACGTGAAGCCGCCGGGGCCGGTCCATCGCCAGTCGTCGCCGTAGTCCGAACACAACGTCGGCGTGCCGTTCAAGTCCAAGACCGTGATGCTGCACTGACCAGACGCCTCCTGCGCCCAGCCCGTGACCACGAGCAGTGCCGTGATCGCGAACAGAGCCCGTCGCATGCCGCCCTCCCCTGCCGGCCGGTGCACGAAGGAATCGCGACTGGCCGCTTTCTCCCGAAGCGGCACGCGGCCGCTCCAACGCCCCCGAATCGCCTCTCGAGGCGCGTCATGCAGTGGAAGAATCACGCCAGCGGCGTGGTCTGGGCATGCGCACCCACCGCGACCGTGCGAAGCGAACCATCGCTGCGCGACCTGCCCCAATGCGGCTCACGCGAGAACCTCGCGTGATGAGTACGCAATGCGCGACGCGCTGGGCGGGCTCGTCGTCGCGGCCCGGAGACCGGTCGCGATTCGCGCGGCTTCCGCACGAGACAGCGGGTTTCGCACACTTCCGTGACATGTTCGGTGCGGAACGGCACGCGCGACGGCATGAGAACGCGGCGGCCGGCCGCTTCGCCGACCGCCGCGCGGGCGGGGAACGACGTGCGTGATCGCTACCGCTTCGGCACCGCCTCGAAGTCGCCCATGTCGTGCCGCATGCGCGGCGCGCCGGGTCCGTCCTTCAACTGCTTCAGCTGCTCGGGCGTGAGCAGCGCCTTCGCCTGCATGTGTGTGTCGAACAGAGACTTCAAGCCCTCGGCGTGGAGCCGGGCCAGCTTCTCGATCTGCATGTTCACCGACGCCATGTTCGGTTTGTCCTCGCGCATCAGCTTGTGCAGGTCCATGCGCGCGAGCTGCATGTCGGCGCGACGCTGCACCGCCTTCCGCGCCTGGGCCTCGTGCAGGTCCCGGAGCTTCTGACGCTGTGTGTCGGTGAGATCCAATTGTGCCCAGCGCGCCATCATCATGTGACCGTGTCCGCCCATCGGGTCGCCACCCATACCGTGCATCATCATCATCCCGGCGTGGCCACCCGGGCCGCGTTCGATGATCCGGCGCACGATGCGTTCGTCACCGTCGTGCCCGGCACCTTCCTCGCCGTGCTCGCCGTCGTCGTCGCCAAACGCGAACATCTCGTCGTCGAGTCCCAGCGCGAACAGGTCCTCGTAACCCAGGTCGTCCGCGATCCACGGGTCGTCCTCGGGCGAGGGCGGTACGGGGCGGGAAGACTCGGCGGCGGGCTTCGCGGGCGCCGCGTGATGCTGTGCCCATGCGGCGATCGGGATCATGAGCGCCACCACGACCAGCAACCACTTCAGTCGAACGTTCATCGCGGAGTGTCTCCTTCTCTTCCGGGTTCCGCCCGGAGCGTGCGCGGGCGTGGCCCGCCAGGTTCGCCAGGGAATCGTTCTCTCATCATCATTGAACGCCAGTGCTGGAGCTGTTCAGCAGTGAGGTGACGCGCGATACGCACGTGCAGGCTGTCCCGCACCTTCGCGAACTCGCCGCGCGTGCTGTCGATCTCGATGCGGATCGCTTCGGCCTGCTCCCGCGAGAGCCCGAGTACGCGCTGGAGCCTCGGCACCAGAAACCTTGCCGATGGCACGCCGTGCTCCTCCGGTCCACCCCCGCGCATCCTGTGGGGCAGGCGCTCGTCGAAGTGGGGCGGCCACTCTGGGCGCAGGTGGTGGCGCGTGAACAAGATGCCACCGACGAATCCGAATGAGGCGCCGAGACACAGCGCGGTCACCATCGCGAAGATCACTGCGGCACGATTCACGGCTGCACGCCTTCGCTGTCCGCGGACGCCGAACCCGTCACGGACGAAGTCTCGAGCCCAAGCCCGAAGCCTCCATCGTCCCCGAGCAGCGCCACCGTGAGCGCGCCCTCGTCCGCGTTCTCGCGACTCGGCGAGGAGAGCAGCGCGTTACCCGCCACGGCGCTCACGACGAGCAGGGCGGCCGAGGCCACCACCGCGACCGGCCGCGCGAGCCAGCGCAGCCATGCCGGCTCCGCCCGGCGGGCGGCGAGACGGCGTGCAACGCGCGCCAGTGTGCCCGGCTCGGGTTCGGCGCGCAGCGTCGCTGCGAGCGTGATCCAGCGCGGTACTCCCGGCTCGTCGTGATCGTGATTCACCCGTCGAACTCCCTGAGTTCGGCTCGCAGCGTCACCAGCGCTCGGGCGAGCCGTGACTTCACCGTTCCGAGCGGCACGCCAAGCGCGTCACACATGTCCTCGTACGTCATCTCCAACCGGTGCCGCATCACCACCGCCTCACGCTGGTCCACCGGCAGTCGCGTGATGGCCTGGTCCAGCCGCTCCGCCATGCGGCGCTGGTCCATGCGCTCGTCCCATCCCGCCACCGGGTCGAAGCGCAATCCCGGATCGTCCACCGGCGCAGGACCGTCGAGCGAAGCGGCGGTGAAGCGCCGGCGCCGCAGCCGATCGCGACACAGGTTCGCGGTGATGCGCAGCACCCAGGTTCGTACGCCGCGATCCCCCCGGAATCCCGGCCCCGCCTCGTGCGCCCGCATGAGTGCTTCCTCCACCACGTCCTGGGCCTCGGCATGGTCGCGCAGCATGCTGCGCGCGAGCGTGGCCATGGCCCCGCCGAAGCGCTCGAGGAGCTGCGCCAGCGCGGCCATGTCCCTGCGTCGGAGGGCGGCGATGAGGTCGCGCTCACCGGCGTCGGCCAGGGGACGTCTCCTTTCACAGTGGTGGACGAACGAGCCCGCTCAGGGTTCCCCGTGAGAACCGGGCCTCGCCGCACACACTCGCAGCGAACCGTTCCTTGACCCGCCCGTGAACCCCGCCGAGACTGGCCGTGGCACCGGGCGACGCGATCGGGGAGGAACGAACGTTTGCAACCGCTCATGGCCGCGCTGCTTCTCGTTGCCGTCGCGGACTCGAGCGGCGCCCCGATCCCGCTCGACAGTACCCGTTCCGTGCTCCGCGACACGACGCGCGTCGTGCGGCGGTTCCCGGCCATCGAGGTGTCCGCGGGCCGCATTCACGACATGCGCTCGAACGCCACGGTGCACTCGGTCACCGCCGATGCCCTGCGCGACCTCCCGCTCACGAGCCTCACCCAGGCGCTGGCACTCCAACCCGGCGTCGTGGCGGTCGGCGAGGATATCCACGTGCGCGGCGGGCGCGCCGGCGAGACACAGTGGACGGTGAACGGGCTCGTGCTGAACGAGCCGCTGCGCGATCAGGCGCCCGAGATCCCGCTGCTCGCCGTAGAGCGCGCCGACCTCCTGGCGGGCGGGCTCGACGCGGAGTACGCGGGCGCGCTCGCCGGCGTGCTCGACGTGCGCACGTGGAATCCCACCGCGACGCCCGCGGGCGCCGTGCGCTGGCTCTCCACCGGCCGTCGCGGAACGTCGTTCGACTGGTTGGGGGCGCGTGGCTCCGCGCCGCTACCGCTCGCCGGCCTCGGCCTTGTCGCCGCCGGCGAAGCGCGCCTCGACGATCAGTTCCTGCCGAGTCGCGCGTCACGTGGGCGCTCCGAAGTACTGGGCCGTCGCATCGGCTGGCGCAACGATAACCACGTACTCGGCTGGGCCAAGCTGGCGCCGGTGGCGAACCCGCAGGCGGCGTCGCTCGAAGTGATCGGCTCGCGCGCCGTCTCGCAGCCCTACGATCCGATGTTCGCGTGGGACGACAGCGTGCTCGTCTACGTCCTTCGCTACGACTGCCCGGGCGAGGTGTGCCCTCCGGTTCTCGACAGCCTGCAGCTCTACTACCGCGCCTCGGACCATCAACTCATGACCGAGACGCGGCGCTGGAACACGCTGGCGCAGGCTGCGCTGCTCGGCACACGCATCCAGTGGCGTCTCGCGTTCGCCTGGCAGCACGGCAGCTCGCTCACGTCGCCGGGCCTCGTACGCGATCCGCGCAACCTGTTCCCGCCCGACAAGCTCAAGTTCGGCCAGGACATGGATCCCGAGCGTGACCCGTTCCGCGCCTATCAGGGCGACTGGGCCTACTACAAACGCACCCGCTTCGACCGACTTCAGGCCGCGATTTCAGGAGGTTACGTGCGCTCGACGAAGCAGCGCTTTGGCTGGGGCGCGGGCGTGCAATGGGACGACGCGGAACTCTTCGAGCTGGACGCCGTGGAGCCGACGAGCGACCTGATCGATTCCGCTCGCACGTTCCATACACGCTCGCCCGGCGGGTGGGCCTACGTACAGCATCGCTACGAGCGCGAGGGGCTGGTCTGGAATGGCGGCCTGCGGCTGCAGATGTTCGACGCGGGAGACGACGCGCACGCGCCCGCGGGAGCGGGCGCCACCGGCACGCTACCCGATGTGCGAGCGACAGGCGCCCAGTGGACGCTGTCACCCCGTCTCGGCCTCGCGTTCCCGATCTCTCAGCGCG
>JAHFBW010000040.1 GCA_023249845.1 Candidatus Eiseniibacteriota bacterium | reverse complement strand
CGTCACCACGACCGCGGCGCCCGCCTCGGCGAGTGCTGCCGCGATCGCCGCGCCGATCCCGCGCCCGCCGCCGGTCACGACGGCGCCGCGGCCAGACAGCGACCCGCGCCCACTCATCGTGCGCGCTCTGGTGCGAGCGCCGCGAGCACGGCGTCGGCGAGGATGTCTCCCAGCGTGGCGGCGGTGGCGGCGCCTTCCTCGGCCGTGGCTTCCGCTGGCCAGCCGAAGTACGCGCGCGGCCCGCCCGCCTGTTCGAACGAGGTGGCGCCGTCGCGGATCGCGGTCGAGAGCGAGGCCGGCACCGGCGGCAGCGCACGCGCGACAGCCATGCGCACCAGGTCGGGCCGCTCGGCGAGCATGACCGAACCCTCGAAGCGGCCGGCGTGACAGGCGCCGGAGCGGAACTCGTCGGTGAGTCGTGCCGCGTGCTCGCGCCGCGTGAGGTCGGGGCAGAACACAGGCCGGGCGCCCCGGGCCGCCGCCAGCCGCTGCGCGTCGGCGAGCGCCGCGCGGTGCGCCGGGTCCAGGTGCGCGTTCGCAATCGCGAGCGCCGCGAAGCCCTGGCGCGTGGTCTCGGTCGCGAGGTCGGCGACGAGCGCCGCCACCGTGGCGGGTGCCACCGACAGCGTGCCCGCGAACGCGGCGCCGAACGGCGCGGTGGTGTAGGCGAGTGCCGGCAGCAGCAGCGCGCCGAGCCCGTGTTTGGCGAGCCGCGAGGCCGCCGCGCGCGCCATGGCCGTGGCGATCCAATTGTCGGTGCCGAGCGGCAGGTGCGGCCCGTGCGCCTCGAGCGCTCCCACCGGGAGCAGGACCACCGTGCGCGCGCGGTCCAGGTCGCGCACGTCCTCCCACGTGAGTTCGGCCAGCTCGCGAATCGAGGTCACGCCCACGGTCCCTCTTGCCGGTCGCCCCGGCTGGCGGTCATGATGCAGCGGATGCGCCCGCACCCTACCACGCTCGCCGAGCGCCCCGCAGCGACGCTGGACCTGCCGGAGCGGCTCAACATCGCCGACCGCTTCCTCGACGCGCGCATCCGCGAAGGGCGCGGGGACCGGACCGCGCTGCGCTCGGACGAGGGCACACTTTCCTACCGCGAAGTGCAGTCGCTCGCCGAGCGCTGGGCCCGACTCCTTGCCGAGTCGGGCGTCACGTGCGAGCAGCGCGTACTCATCGGGATGGCGGATGGCCCCGACTTTGTCGGCGTGCTGTTCGGCACGCTCAAGTTGGGCGCCGTGGTGGTGATGGTGAATCCGGCGCTGCCCGTCGCTGAGGTAGGCTACCTCCTCGAGTACAGCCGCGCGCGCGTCATTGTGACCGGTGCCGCCAGCGCGGCGACGTTCGCCGACGCCGCGCGCGACTTGCCGCACACCTGCGCGCTTTTGGTCGCGGACGACCCGCTCACGCGCCAGCGTCTCGCCGAGGCGCCGGACGGGATGCCCACGTTCGACACGCATCGCGACGACGCCGCGCTGTGGCTGTTCTCGGGTGGCACCACCGGACGACCGAAGGCGGTCGTGCAGACGCACGGCTCGTTCGCCAACACCACCGTGCTCTACGGCCAACGCATCCTGGGCATGAGCGAGCACGACACGACGCTGTCGGTGCCCAAGCTCTACTTCGGCTACGCGACCGGTTCGAACCTGTTCTTCCCGTTCTCGGTCGGCGCGAGCGTCGCGCTCTTCCCCGAGCCCGCCACCGCCGAAGTCCTGTTCGCACGCATCCGCCAGTTCCGCCCGAGCGTGCTCATCAACGTGCCGGCGATGATCCACAAGATGACGTCGGACCCGGACGCGGCGAAGCAGGAGCTGTCGTCGCTCCGACTCGTGACCTCGGCCGGCGAGGCACTGCCCGTCGAGCTCCACGAGCGCTGGCGCGCCACGTTCGGCGTGGAGCTCCTGGACGGCCTCGGCACCGCCGAGATGTGGCACATCTTCATCTCGAATCGCCCCGGCGCCGTGCGCTCCGGAACGCTCGGCCAGGTGGTGCCCGGCTTTGAGGTGCGCGTATGCGACGAGGACGGCCGTGAGCTGCCGCGCGGCGAGACCGGGTGGCTGTGGGTGCGCGGCGGCTCGCGCGCGATCGGCTATTGGCAGCAGATGGAACGAACGCAACAGGCGTTCCGAGGGGAGTGGTACGTGTCGGGCGACCTGATCGCGATGGACGAAGACGGCTACGTCACCTATTGCGGGCGTGGCGACGAGCTGCTCAAGGTGTCCGGCAAATGGCTGGCGCCCGCGGAGGTCGAGGGCTGCCTGCTCCAGCACGAGGCCGTCGCGGAGGCCGCCGTGGTTGGCCGCGAGGATGCGAGCGGGCTCGTGAAGCCGGTCGCGTTCGTGGTGGCGCGCGAGCGTCACGACGGGCTCGACGCCGAGCTGCAGGCGTTCGTGCGCGCGCGGCTGGAGCCCTACAAGGCGCCGCGCGAGGTGACGTTCGTGGACACACTGCCGCGCACCCACCTGGGCAAGGTGGACCGCGGGCGGCTGCGGCGCGAGACGTGAGCGCGCCCGGCCGCGGTGACGACGCCTGGATCGTCGGCGCTGCCCGAACCCCGTTCACGCGTGCGACCAAGGGCGCGCTGGCGAACGCCCGCTCCGACGATCTGCTCGCTGGGCTCTTTCGCCATCTGCTCGCCGGCCTGCCCGACAGTGCCGCAGCTCGCGTGGACGACGTCATCGTCGGCTGCGCCTACCCGGAAGGCGAGCAGGGCCGGAACGTAGCCCGCGCGGTGACGCTGGGCGCGGGACTCCCGGACCACGTGCCCGCGATGACCGTCACCCGCTTGTGCGCGAGTAGCCTCGAGGCGACCGCGATCGCCTGCCAGCGCGTGCGCGCCGGCGACGCGTCGCTGGTGCTCGTGGGCGGCATGGAGAGCATGTCGCGCATCCCGCTCGGCGGTGCGAACCCGTCGCCGAATCCGCGCTGGCTCGCCGAGCGGCCCGACATCTACATCAGCATGGGGAAGACAGCCGAACGCGTCGCTGACCGTCATGCCGTCGCGCGCGCCGATCAGGACGCCTGGGCCGTGCGCAGTCACGCTCGGGCGACCGTCGCGCGCGAACGCGGCGTGTTCGCTGAGGAGATCGTGCCCGTGCCGCACGCAGGCGCGTCGCCCGACCCGGTGCGGGAGGACGACGCGATCCGCTCGGGCACGACGCTCGAGCGATTGGCCGCGCTTCCCGCCGCGTTCATCGAGGGCGGCACGGTGACCGCGGGGAACGCTTGCCCCACGAGCGATGGCGCCTCGGCGCTGCTCGTGGCGTCGAGCGAGGTGGTGGCCGCGCTCGGGCTCACCACACTCGGGCGCTACGTCTCCTATGCGGTCGCGGGCGTGGACCCCGCGCTCATGGGCATCGGTCCGGTGGCCGCGGTGCCGAAAGCGCTAGCTCGCGCCGGACTCACGCTGGCGGACATCGACCGCATCGAGTTGAACGAGGCGTTCGCCTCACAGGTGGTCGCGGTGGTGCGCGAGCTGCAGCTCCCGGAAGAGCGCGTCAACGTGAACGGCGGCGCGCTCGCGCTGGGACATCCGCTGGGCGCGAGCGGCGCCCGGCTCGTGGGCACGCTGCTGCGCGAGCTGGCTCGCTCAGGCGGCCGGCACGGCCTCGCGACGTTGTGCGTCGGCGGAGGGATGGGGGCAGCGATGGTGGTGGAGGTGGCGCCGTAGGGCCGAACCACGGGGAACTCCAGTGCTTCAAGTTGACGTGTCCCCCTAACCAGTGATGTATGACGGTCGGGAGTTTGCCCGACAGGTGGGAGGGAACCTCCGGGGCCAGAAGGGAGAACCTCCTGATGACCCAGCCCGAACGGGACCTCTGTCGAGAGTGCTCGCGTGCTACCCCGCTGGCTTCGCGACTACGACCGGAGACGCTTGCACGGTTGTCTCCACGGACTATCACCCTTCAGTCAGCTCAAACGCCGGGTGTGAATAGCGTCCTGAGACTTCACAACTAGCGCGCGAACTTCGTGACTAGGGGAAGCTCGACTTGTACTGGACCATCGTGTCTGTCTAGGAGTACGGTCAGGCTGCGGAGTGATCGTGACGTTTGCACGGAACCTTCGTACGTGCGACGCGATGAAAACCTAGGATGGGGCCGTCGTGGGTGCTCTCGGCAGAGGACGCCCCGTTCGGCTGCTCCGCAGGTCCACTGACAACTATCGTGCGTGCTATCGGAGTGAGTGGATGCGCGTCCGGCGTTCGGCCACCAGGCTCAACAGTGCTCTGAGGGCGCTCGGAGCGGCACTGATCCTCGGGTTTTCGCCCATATCCTCACTCGCCGCTTGGCCAGAGAATGGCACCCCGGTCTGTACCGCGCCCGGAACTCAGCGGAACCCGCGCCTCCTCTCTGACGGATCCGGCGGCTGCTACCTCACATGGACCGACTATCGCTCTGGAGACGGTGACGTCTACGTCCAACGCATCACAGCCACAGGCGAGGTTGCTCCCGGGTGGCCCATCAATGGTCTTCCCATCTGCACGGCCGCCTACGAGCAAGATGATCCAAGGATCACCTCGGATGGAAGCGGCGGAGCGATTGTTGCTTGGTTCGACAATCGCGAATCAGGCGTCCTAGGGAACGGTGACATATACGCAACCCGCGTCGGCTTCAATGCGACGACTGCGGCGGGATGGCCCGCCGACGGCATCCGAGTTAGCGGCTCGCCAACACAGCGCTGCATTTTGCCTCGGATCACGTCAGACGGTCAGGGGGGAGCGTTCATAGTCTGGCGTGACGAACGCAACATTTTGGGCGGGACCTCGACCGACATCTACATGCAGCGAATCACCGGTACAGGCGCGATACACGACGCGTGGCCGATTGACGGGTGTCAAATCAGCATCGGCATTGGCGGCGACGACAATCCAAGGGTTGCTTCCGATGGCCGCGGCGGAGCCTATGTGGCTTGGGGGGAATACTTCCGCAGTGGCAGCCCCACGGTGCGGTTCTTTGCGCAGCGGGTAGACTCGCTCGGGCACGTCGCGTTCGGTTGGCCAGCCTGGGGCATCGACATGTCCGGTTGGATTCCAGACTATTCCTACAGCTCGATGATCGAACTGGATGCTTCGGATGATGGGGCCGCCATCGCAGCGTGGGAACAGTACTTCCTCGGTCTGAGCCAGATATACTCCCAAAAGGTTGACTCAGACGGACGGACGTTGTGGGGGATCGGCGTTGTGAAAGGTAACTGCAAGAACCATCGGCTTGTTCGTGACGGTCAGGGCGGCGCACTTCTCGCCTGGTGGAGCTACATGGGGTCGGTCGAAAGCGTCGTGGCGCAACGAGTGGACGGCAACGGGAACTTACAATGGACACCGGATGGCATCAGCCTCCACTCGAGCTTGTCGAGTACCCGGTATCCGGAGATCGCCCCGACGCCAAGCGGAGGTCTCATCGCATGCTGGCTGGACACCAGGTCCGCGCTATCCACTGGATGGGACGTCTTCGGCAGTCAAGTCTCGCCCGCGGGAGCACTCGAGCCTGCCTGGGAGCCCGGAGGAACGCCAGTCTGTTCGGCGGTTGGAGATCAGTGGGTGCAGTCGGTTGTGGCTGACGGCAATGCAGGCGCGTTCGTGGCGTGGCATGATCCTCGCGGCGTGGACGCCGACATCTACGTTCAACGAATCGCTGCTGATTTCCCAGTGCCTGTGCTGCCGCAACTCGCGCGCTTCGATGCTCGACCGGACCGGGTGTGGCTGGTGTGGGACGGAGTTGGCGCGGACCGGCTGGCGGGAACGATCTTCCGGCGCAGTACGGATAGTGGCTGGATGCGAATCGGCGAGGCCGAGCCCGACGGTCGCGACCGACTGCAGTTCACGGACTTGGATGTGTCTCCTGGAGTGGCCTACGCATACGTGCTGCGGTTTCTCTGGAACGGGCAAGAGCAAGCGACTACCGAAACATGGGTTCAAGTGCCCGGGACCCCAGCTCTTGAGCTTGGTGGCTTTGCTCCGAACCCCGCGCGCGGCGCCCCGATTGTCCAGCTCGAACTTCCAAGCCTCGCTCAAGGCATGCTGAGCCTGTTTGATGTTACCGGGCGAGAGGTCACGCGGATCGATCTAAGCCGCTTTGGCGCCGGCCGGTATGCACTCCGCCTGGAGGACACCGAGAGACTTCGCAATGGAGTCTTCTTGCTTCGTTTGGCGCACTCGGGAAAAGTTCAGACCAGACGGGCTGTCCTATTGCGCTAGAACTCGCTGAGCCACGGCTCCGCCCGACACGCTGCGCGGAATGACCCGTGACGTGTCCCACGAGAACGACGGCAGTTTGAGACTGGTGTAGGCTGGCCGCTTTGTGGTCCCCAACCCGGAGGGAAGGGATCGATGAAGCGCTCTTAGTGCTCTGAGGAACAGATTAGGCCTACCCCGGTTCTCCTCACACGCTCCTAGACTGATCCCGCGGCGAGGAACGCGAGTAGCCGGCGCATGGACTCGAGCGCATCCGCCGAGTCGCCCTGTGTCGAGACGCCGATCATGCCCCGGGTCGCGAGCAGACGCGCCCACGTGCGATAGATGCCCCAGTCCTTGAGCGAGTTGCCCGTGCGATCTCCGATCGCATTGAGGAGCACGACGATCGGCAGCTTCTCGCCCTTCGCGAGCATCGGCGGCAGGTAGACGTCGCACACGAGCGAGTGCGTCGCGGCCTTCCAGTAGGGCACGTTCGCGAGCAGCTTCACGTCGCGCGTCGCGGGGACGTCGTATACAGCCCAGAACTTGCGGCCGTCGAGGCCGGAGTCGTTGGTCGGCTGCGAGTGGGCTGGCTGAGGGGCGGCGACGAGGGCTACGGCGACGGCGGTGGCGAGCAGCGCGTACGCGAGCATCGGGCGGGTCTTCATGGCGGGTCGGCTCATGCAGCGGAGGCTCCGCGAGTGGCGACCGACCGGCAACGATGCACGCACGAACGCGGGACCTGTCGCGGCGGGCGAGAGTCCACCGGCGGCGCCCGGCGGCCTCGTGCGAGCCGGCGACCGGATCCGATCGTGGTGCTCCGCCATCGCACGCGAGGTCGCGAACCGCTACCTTCGCGCCCGTGTGCACGCTCATCTTCGGGCTCGGGGTCCTCGGACCCGGCACCGTCCTGATCGCAACGAACCGCGACGAGGATCCTGCTCGCACGAGCGAGCCGCCGCAGGTGCTCGTCCGTGAGCCGCTCGTTGTGGGCGGACGCGATGTGGTCGCGGGAGGAACGTGGCTCGCGCTGCGTGCGGACCTGCCCGGTGTCGCGATGCTCCTCAACCGCCGCGATCCGACGCCCGAGAAGCCCGGCCGCCGCTCGCGTGGCCTGCTCACGCTCGACGTGGCTTCGGCGGCCGACCCGCGCGAGAGGGCGCTGGCGGAGGCGGCGATCGGCCACTACGCGCCCTGCTCGCTCGTCTGGCTCTCGCCCGCGGAGTCGTGGCATCTCTCGATCCGTCCGGGTCACAAGCCGGCACTCGAGCCCATCGCGCCGGGCTGGCATGCGATCACGCACTTCGAGATGGACGATGCCGCGGATCCTCGGGCCAGCCTTGTGCTGGCGCGGATCGCGAAGTGGCTGCCGTCGTCGCGCGAGGATGCGGAGTCCCGCCTCACGTCGATCCTCGCTTCGCACGGCGGCGGCGGGGCGCCGGCGTTCTGCCTGCACGAGGGCCGCGCGCCGACCGTGTCGGCCGCACTCCTCTGGCTCGCTCCCGGCGGGATCTCGCATCGCCACTCACAGGGCCGGCCGTGCGTGACGCCGTTCGAGGACTGGACGCACCTGATAAGGTGACGCCCCTAACCCACACGTGGAGAGTCCCATGACCCGCCGCCACGGCCTCACCCGAACTGCCGTAGCGTTCGCGATTGCAATCGCGTTCCTCGGAACGAACTCCGCTCGCGCCGCCGCCGACTTTGCCGACATTCGTGGCGAGATCACCAAGCGTCACGACGAGTCGGTGAAGCGTCTCCAAGACTGGATCGCGCTTCCCTCGATCGCCGCGGAATCGCTGAACTCCGCCGCGGGCGCCGAGCGCATGGCGCAGCTCGCGCGGGACGCCGGTTTCCAGAAGGTGACGATCGTTCCGACCGACGGGAAGCCCGGCGTGTTCGCGACGCTCGACGCGGGCGCGGCGAACACGATCGGCCTCTACTTCATGTACGACGTGAAGCAGTACGACCCCGCCGAGTGGTCGTCGCCGCCGCTCGAAGCGCGCATCGTGGACAAGCCGGGATTCGGCAAGGTGATGATCGGCCGCGGCGCCGTGAACCAGAAGGGACCCGAAGCCGCGCTGCTCGCCGCGCTCCACGCGATCCGCGGCGCCGGCAGGAAGCTGCCGGTGAACCTTGTGATGGTCGCCGAAGGGGAAGAGGAGATCGGCTCGCCGCACATCGGGCAGATCGTGCACCGGCCCGAGGTGGAAGCGGCGCTGCGGAAGTGCGTCGGCGTGTTCATGCCGTCGGCCGCGCAGGATCCCGACGGCGTCGTGACCGTGAGTCTCGGCGCCAAGGGCGTCGTCGAGCTGGAGTTGGTCTCGAGCGGCGAGAAGTGGGGCCGCGGGCCCGCGAAGGACATCCACTCGTCGCTCAAGGCCATGGTGGACAGTCCCGCGTGGCACCTGATCAAGGCGCTCGACACGCTCGTGTCAGAGGACGGCAACACGATCACGATCGAGAACTATCCCAAACCGCGCCCGATCTCGGCCGAGGAGAGGGCGATGATCGCCGCGGCCATGAAGGTGCGGAGCGAGGAGCGATCGAAGACGTCGCTCTCGGTGAAGCACTGGATCGATGACCTGCCGTGGGTTCAGGCGAACGAGCGCCTCGAGTCGCAGCCGACGGTGAACATCGAAGGGCTGGTGGGCGGCTACACCGGCCCCGGCGGCAAGACCATCCTGCCGCATCGCGCGGCCGCGAAGCTGGACCTTCGCCTCGTGCCCGACATGAAGAAGGACGACGCGGTCGCCGCCCTCAGGGCGCATCTCGCGGCGAAGGGCTTCGGCGACATCGAAGTGAACGTCACCGGAGGCTACGACCCCACGAGCACGCCATCGTCCGCGCGTCTCATCCAGGCCCAGATCGCGGTGTTGAAGCGAGCGGGCATCGACCCGGTGCTGTGGCCGCGGAACGCCGGCTCCTACCCCGGCTACGTCTTCACCGGCGGTCCGCTCAAGATGGCGTCCGGCCACTTCGGCCTCGGCCACGGCAGTGGCGCGCACGCGCCCGACGAGTACTACGTGATCGAGTCATCGAACCCGGCCGTGCAGGGCTTCGACGGGGCCGTGATGTCGTTCGTGCAGTACCTGTATGAGTTGGCGAAGTAGCTCAATCGCGGACGGCAGAATCACTCGCCTCCGGATCGCGCGCTTGTTCGCTGCGCTTAATCCGGGAACACCACTGTGTGACTGGCTTCCGCCTCACAGCTCCGCCTTGAAGAACCGGATCAGCTCCGCCCACGACTTCTTTTCGGCGTCCGCGTTGTAGGCGAGCGCGTCCATGCCGTACTTCCCGGCGGCGGGATTCGTGAAGCTGTGCTTGACGCCGGGGTAGTGGATCAGACGATAGCTCGCGCCCGCGGCCGTCATCTCCTTCTCGAACGCGGCGACTGCGTCGGCCGGGATGAAGGGATCGGCATCACCGGTCTGGACGAGCAGCTTCGCCTTGATGGCGCCCGGCTCGGCGGCGTGGTCGGTGGCGAGCGAACCGTGGAACGTACCGACAACCTTGAGTGGAGCGCCCGCGCGCGCCATGCTCAGCACGACACCCCCACCGAAGCAGTAGCCGATCGCACCGATGCGCGTCGTGTCCACACGCAGGTCCTGCTTCAACATCGCGAGCGCGGCGTTGAAGCGCGTGGGGATCGTCGCGGGGTCCTTCATGGACTCCGCCACGAAACCCTGCGCGTCCTGGGGATGCGCGGCGAGCTTGCCCTTGCCGAACATGTCGAGCGCGAACGCGACGTAGCCCGCCGCGGCGAGCCGGTCGGCGGCGCGACGGGCGTGTTCGTTATGTCCCCACCATTCGTGAACGATCAGCACACCGGGACGCTTCGCCTTGGAGGCGTCATTCCAGGCCATGTAGCCCTGGAGGGGAACACCGTCCAGCGTGTAGTCGACCACGCGTGACTTGACGGCGGCGAACGCTGACGACGCGAAAGCGGAGATCAGCGCCGTGAGCGCGACGACTCGTGCGATACGCATGGGGACCTCCATGGTGTGCGACCCCGCCGAGAGCGCACCTGAGCTCCCGTACGAGACTCGATCCGATACCGCGAGGTTAGCAGAGCGAGAGACACTTCCAAGACGGCTCGCCAGCGCGGCCGTCGGGGGCTAGATTGACCGCATGCGCCGCACCGTCCCTCTTACGTTCCTGTCCGCGCTCCTCGCGCTGGCGCCAGCGCCCGCAGACGCGGACGCGCTGTTCCTCAAGCACGGGCGCATCCTCACGGGAGTCGATTCTCCCACGTCCAAGCGCTGGGCCGATGCGCTGCTCATCGTGGACGGACGCGTGGTCGCCGTGGGGCGTGAGTCGGACTTGCGCCGGGTGGCGAGGCAACGACACCTCGTGCCCACCGAGCGCGACCTCGGCGGCGCGTTCGCCATGCCGGGGTTGATCGACGCGCACGGTCACGTCGCCGGGCTGGGGCAGTCGCTGCGGCGACTGCGCTTCTTTGGAACCACGTCGGCCGAACAGATCGCCGGAATGGTGTCAGAGGCGGCCGCGAAGCGACCGGCGGGGGAGTGGATCTTCGGCCGGGGCTGGGACCAGAACGACTGGGCGCTGAAGCGTTTCCCCACGCGCGCGCTGCTCGATTCGGTGGCGCCGCAGCATCCCGTGTGGCTGCGGCGCGTGGATGGTCATGCGGGCTGGGCCAACTCGCGCGCACTGGCGCTCGCGGTTGTCACGCGCGACACGCGCGACCCCGACGGCGGCCGCATCGAGCGCGACTCGAACGGCGAGCCGACGGGGGTGTTTGTGGACAACGCCATGAGCCTCGTCAACACCGCCATTCCGCCACTCACGCCGGAGCAGTTGTCGTCGGATATCGCCTCGGGTCTTCGCGAGTGTGCGCGATTCGGCCTCACGGGCGTGCACGACGCGGGCATCGACGCGGACGGCCTCGAGGCCTACCGCCGGCTCGAGGCCTCGAACGGGCTCGCGATCCGCGTCGCGGCCATGCTGTCGGCTGGCGCGGTGCTCCACGAAGGCGCGCTGGGCGCGCCGCGCGCGGCGGGTCCCAACGGGCTGTTCCGGGTGTTCGCCGTCAAGGCCTATGCCGACGGCGCGCTCGGTTCGCGCGGCGCGGCGCTGCTGGAGCCCTACTCTGACGATCCCGGCAATCGGGGCCTGCTCGTGACCTCGCCCGACACGCTCGAGCTGCTCGCGCGCATGAGCCTGGAGCACGGCCTACCGCTCTGCATCCACGCCATCGGCGATCGCGGCAACCGCGTGGCGCTCGAGGCGTGCGAGCGCGCGGCCGGAGGAGCGCAGGTGCTCCGCGGCAAGCGCTTCCGCATCGAGCACGCGCAGGTGGTGGCGCTAGACGACATCCCGCGTTTCGCGAACGCCGGCGTGATCGCGTCCATGCAGCCGACGCATTGCACCAGCGACATGCCGTGGGCGCCGGACCGGCTGGGTGCGCAGCGCATCATGGGTGCCTACGCGTGGCGTCGCATGCTCACGGCCGGCGTGCGCCTGGCACTGGGCAGTGACTTCCCGGTCGAGGACGCCAACCCGCTGTTGGGGCTCTACGCGGCCGTCACCACGCAGGACCCGAGTGGCCAGCCTCCCGAGGGCTATCGCCCGAGCGAGAGACTCAGCATCTGGGAGGCGCTCTACGGATTCACGAACGGCGCCGCCTACGCCGCATCCATGGAGCGTGAGGTCGGACGGCTGGCGCCGGGCTACTGGGCGGACGTGGCGGTGTTCGATTCCGACCTCACCTCGGTGCCATTCGCCTCGATCCCGAAGGCGCGCTGTCTGCTCTCGATCGTGGGCGGCCAGGTCGTGTGGGACGCCAAGCCGTAGCCCGACTCACGGAGTGAGCAATGCAGACGGCGGAGCGGCGGTCACTCGAGATCGACCGCGGCCACCGACTTCTTCCACTGCTCGCTCGCAACCCGCCGACTCTCAGATCCCCTCACTGCTCGACGAGCCCTTGCCGCCCTTGATCTGCACGGGGCCGTTCACCGTCGAGAGCCGCACCAGCACCGGACCCTCGCCGAGCCGGATGGCATGATCGCGAGTCCAGCCTTGGGAGTGCGACCGACTGATGTTCTTCCACGAGAAGAGTGAATTGGCCGAGCCCTCGACGAGCACGCCCGCGCGCAGGTTCTCCGGGGTCGAGAGCTGCACCGGGCCGTTCGTGGTGCGAGCGTCGAGGCCTTTGCCGGTCCAGGTCGCGGCATCGAGCTTCACGTCCACCGGTCCGTTCTCCGCTGTGAGCCGGATGTCGCCGGCGTGACCGCGGAAGCTGATCGGGCCGTTAACCGCCTCTCCGACCACCTCGCCCGCGACATCCAGAACCGCGATCGGGCCGTTCGTGGTGCGCAGCGAGAAATGCCCGCTCACGCCACGCAACGCCAACTCGCCATTCTCGGCGCTCAGGTCGAGCAGCGCGTCGTGCGGCACCGAAAGCACGACGTAGGCCGCCCAGTCCTCATCGTCGGGCCCGGCCACGGTCAGCTCTCCGTTCTCGTTCACCACGCGCACGCGATCCAGGATGGCGTTGGCCGCGGCCTGCGAGTTGGCGCCCGCCACCATGCAGACCAGCGCCGAGGCGCTGCCGTCCGCCGAGGGCTGCACTCGCACACCGCCGCGCCCCGGTGCCCGCACACGCATCGGAGTGGAGCCGGTGGAGGGCAGCGCGATCGTCCGGTCGCGGCGCACGGTCATGAAGTCACCCGAATGCCGCACATCCTTCGAGAACCGCATCTCGATGTCGGAGCACGTGAGCCGCAGCTTGTCGTGGTCGACGCTGGCGGAGAAGCTCATGCCACTCGCATGCGCCGTGGGGTTGAGCACGAGCGTGAGGGCAAGGGCCGCGGGGGCGAGGCGAGTGCGCATGGGAATCCTCCAGGTCGGGGCTCTGCGGGTGCGTCCGGGCCGGCGAAAGGACTGTCTCTTTAGAATGGGACGGCACCAGGCTTCTTAAGGTTGGGGCCGAGCGGGCGAGCGCATACCGCCGCACCAACGGCCGCTCGGTCGGCCCTCGACGATCGACATCGAGCGATCAGGCCTGGCGGCCGCCCGGGACCCGTCGGCCGCTACTTCCTGGCGCGGTTCCGCGCCTCGGACAGGTACCCCGGCCGCAGGTCGAGCAGGTTCGCGAGCTTGTGTGCCAGATAGTCCTCGTGCTCGGAGAGCTTGCCATCGGCGTAGACAACCCGCCATAGCAGCTCGGCGAGCACCATGCGCTGGCCTTCGTCGTAGTGGCGGTTCACCACTGACGTGAGCTGGTGCAGATCGACCGCGTCGCGGCGTTCGCGATCGGCGGCCGCGAGGATCTCGCGCGTGGTCTCGACGTCGAGCGCGAAGTGGCGGCCCACGATCTCCTCGATGTGTTGTCGCTCAGCCGGGGCGAACTCATCGTCGGCATACGCCATCTCAAGCAGCAGCGCACAGGCGGCGATCTTCAAGCGCCGGTGTGGATCCGCGGTGGTACCGGTGGACGCGGCCGGTGTTTCGGCGTGCCTGGCGAACAGAGCCTTCAGCGCATCGAGCATGTCGCCAGTCTAACGGCGAACGCTCCGGCGTGCAGCCCAACTTCCGGTGTGGCTTGCATCTGGCGGGCCGTGTCGTTGATGACACTTCGCCGCTTGCAATGCAGGACGCGGGAGAGAGAATCTTCGTCGTCCGGCCGCGCGAATGACCCCGCAACGACAAGGAGGATCGACGCCATGAAGGACCAAGTGCTGTGCGTGGATTACTTCGTCACCCAGGTCGAGGACAAGCCCGGCTCAGGTGCCGAGATGGGGAAGAAGCTCGCCAAGGAGGGAGTGAACCTGCTCGCGACGCTCGCGTTTCCCACGAGCCCCGGGAAGACGCAGGTGGACCTGGTTCCCGAGAACCCGGATGCGTTCATGAAGGCCGCTCGCAAGCTCGGGCTCACTGCGACGGGCCCCAAGACGGCGTTCTTGATCCACGGCACGGACAAGGCGGGTGCCCTGGCGGAGCTGCTCGATCGGCTGGCCCAGAAGAACATCAACGTGCGCGCCACGTGCGGTGTGGGCGCCGGCGGCAGCCGCTACGGAGCGATGCTGTGGGTGGCGCCTGCCGACGTCGAGGCGGCCACGCGCGCATTGGGTGCGCAGGTTGCGACGCACCACCACGTCTGAGACGCCCTTGTTACGCACGACCGGGTGCTTCAGCCCACCACGCGGTCGAATAACCGCGCCAGCGCGGCCTCGGGGTCCTCGCAGAGGCCACTGTGCACCGGGCCTGGTTGGATCATGGTGCTTCGGGGCGCCACCAGCCAATGAAAGCGCTCGCGGCGCGACAATCGGGCGATGGGCCCGGCGCCCGGATCACCGGAACACAGTCGCGGCACTCCGTGCAGGTGTTGCTCGATCGCCGCCACGTCGGCGGCGGGGTCCAGGGCGCGCACCTTCTCGACGTCCAGTCGCACGCGCGCGTCAAGCCAGTCGCGCTCACTGCAATAGAGGATGACGCCGGCGATCACGAACTCCTCGCGCTCCACGCGGGGCACGACACGGATGGCAGCGTAGTCAAACGAGACTGGCGCGGGCACGCGCGGCCTCCTGTTCGAACACCTCGCGCCGCGCGAGTCGCTGCTGCAGGTGGCGCGCGTAGGCCTCGCGATGCTCGGCAGGCGAGGCGAAGCCCGGCTCGCCGGCGAGCCAGTCGTCGGGCACTTGCTCGAGCACGTCGCGAACGGCCGCAGGGGTGAGCAGGCGCGCCAGCCGGTCGCCCGCACCCGGCACGTCATCGGCCCACGGCAGGACCACGTGCTGCACGATGGCCTCGAACGGCGAGCCCACCTGGCGCCCGGCGTCGGCCCAAGCGTGGTGGAAGTAGAGTGCCGAGCCGTGGTCGATCAACCACAAACGGTGGTGCCACCACAGCAGGTTCGGATTCTTCGCCGTGCGGTCCACGTTGGTGATCCACGCATCCCACCACACGATCGCAGAAGCCTCGCCGCTCGACGGCGATGGCCCCACCGCGGGATCGAATGACAGGCTGCCGGGCAGGTAGTCGAGCCCCAGGTTCAACCCCGTGCTCGCCCGCAGGAGATCGCGTATCTCGGGGTCGGGCTCGTTCCGGCCAAGGGCTGCGTCCACGTCGAGCTGCACGAGCTCGGGAACGTTCAACCCCGCCACGCGCGCGAGTTCTCCGCACAGGAGTTCCGCGATGAGCGCCTTCACACCGTGGCCCGCGGCCCTGAACTTGAGCACGTAGAGGCCGTCGTCCTCGGCTTCGACGATCGCCGGCAGCGAACCGCCCTCGCGTAGCGGCGTCACATAGCGGGTGGCACGGAGCGTACGCATGGCGGGGGAAGATAGCAGAGCGCTCCGCCGCGCTTCGTCCTGCAACGCGCGACCCGCGGATCTTGCGCTCTGCATCACCGCGGCCTTCGAGTAGCCGCGCGCGGGCCCGTGGAGCGCGTTCTTGCTGGTCCTCAGCTGCCCCCTCGCGGGAGCATCAAGGTACGCGGCGTCTACCCCCACGTCTCGGGCCTTCACGAGCCAGACAGGCGCCACGATCAAGTCCCCACCTCGCGGAGCACTCCCCTTGAGACAGGTTACTCTGGGTGCCATCCTCGCCGCCGCCTGCGTGCTTGCTTGTACAGCGCGCGCGCACGCGAGCGCCCGACTCGTCTCGGTGACCCCTGTCGATGGCGGTTGCGTCGCCGGTCCCGAAGGCGTGAGCGTGCAGTTCTGGAATCTCCAGCCCGGGAAGACGTACGAGCTCACGCTTACGCACGTCACCGACTGCGCAAACGGCGGCACCGACGCCACGATCGACGTGCGGGTCAACTCGAGCGGCGTCGGGAACACCGATGCGGTCGCCACACAGATGGTGCCGGGCACCTACCGGTTCACGTTCGCCATCCCAGCCGGTGCCCGGTGCACCATGCCCATCTTCTACTGCACCATGCCCGGTGTGGGCAGCTCCGGAATGTTCGTGCGGCGAAATGACGGCGACATGTTCCAGGCCCATCTCCGCATGGCGTCGTTCGGCTCCGGCTGCACGAATCCCGATGCGCTCGAAGGCGGGGACTGCCTGGCCGTCGCGACCCGCGCTCGCACGTGGGCGCAGGTGAAGAGCATCTACCGCTAGCGAGCCGCCGCCCGTCGTCAGCGGGACGCTGGGGCGCTGTCATAGCGGGGCAACGCGAGCGCCAGGACGGCGGCGACAAGCGTAGCGAGCGCGAGTCGGGCCAGGATCGCGTCGTACGATCCGGTGACGTCATACGCGCGCCCCATCACGATGGGACCGAATGCGCCGCCCACTGCGTTGGCGAGCCAGACGAGGCCGTAGATCGCCGAGAAGGACTTGAGTCCGAAGTAGCGCGAGAGCAGGTAGGGGATGATGTCGGACTCCCCACCGGTGCCGAAACCCACCAGCATCGCCGCCGCAGTGCCTACACCGAACGACGCCGTGCCCGAGAGCAGGTAGGCGCCGAGTGCTGTGAGCGTCATGATCACCATGAGCACGCGCGCTGCGAAAGCGCGGTCGATGAGCACTCCTGAGACGAGCCGCCCGGCGACCGAGGCCGCAGCCATCGCCGACAGCGCCACCGCCGCCCGCTCGGGGGAGACGCCACGATCCGTGAGCAGCGCGGACAGGTGCACGATGACGCTGTTCTGCACCATGGAGCCTACGAGCTGCACCACCGCGAGCAGCCAGAACATGCGAGTGCGGAGCGCCTGGGCCACCGGCGCCCCCTCGAGGAATGGCGAGGCGTGCGGGCTCGCGGGCCGTTCGCGGACGAACCTGAGTGCCGTGGGGATGCCGACGACGACGACCGCCGCCCCGAGAATCAGGCAGGCCCCTCGCCAGCCCACGCGTCTGATCAGGCCTTCCGCGACCACCGGATGCAGCATGCCGCCCAGCGCCGCACCCGAGATCACGAGGGCGAGCGCGAGTCCTCGACGAGCGGTGAACCAGGTGGAGACCGCGCGCGCGTAGGCCACAGGGGACGTGCCGATGCCGACCACGCCGAGCGCGGCGTAGAGCGCGTAAAGATGCCACAGGTTCGGAGTCAGGAACCACAGCGACGCAAACAGCGTTCCGTAGAGGAACAGGCTTGGCACCACGATCCGGCGGGCGCCGAAGCGGTCGAGCAGGTGCCCGAGCGGACCGGCCAGGAGACCGGCGCAGGTGGCGGCGATCGCGAATGCCACCGAGACCTCGCGCCGCGACCAGGTGAACTCCTCCGACCAGCGCTTGAGGAGCACCGGGAACGTGACGATCACGAGCGACGCGAAGAACACGCCGACGGCGGAGCCGAACACCACACGCCAGCCGGCGTAGCTGGGCCGGGATTCCTCGCTCACGCCCCGCCGGGTGTTGCCGGGTAGAGTTTCTCGAACTCGGGGTCGTCTTGGAGCAGCGCCAGGTCGGGGTCGCGACGAGCCCAGTCCGACTCCCGGAAACCCGCATGCCAGGCCTTGCGAAGCGCGTCCATCGCTTCGGACTTCTTGTGGAGCGCGCAGTAGGTGCAGGCCAGGTTATAGAGCACCGTCGCTTCATTCGGGCGCAGTGCCATGGCCAGGTTCGCCTCGCGCTCCGCGTCTTCCGTGCGACCCATCTCGGCGTAGGCATTCGCCAGCAGCACGCGCGCGCGGGCGTCCTCGGGCACGGGCTTCAGGTGATTCTCGAGCGCCGCGACCATCCGCACGCGCAGGTTGTTCTGCGAATCGACTTTGCCGAGCGCCCCGACGGAGTTGAGGATCGTGACGTAGACGTTGTAGTCCTCGCTGCTCGCCTCGAGCGCTTCCTCCGCCATGTCCGCCACCTCCTGGTAGCGCCCGGCGGCGAACAGGGCGCGGCCCAGGAGGTAGTAGGCGCCCTCGCAGTCGCGCTTCTGAGTGATGGCTTTACGCGCCCGCTGGACGGCCTCGTCGTATTGATTGCCGGCGTAGAGCACCCACGCGTTCGCGATCTGTACCTCGGGCAGATCGGGGCGCAGCACGACGGCGCGCTGCGACGCGGCCATGGCACGGCCGATCCACTTGGCGTCGCGCTGGAAGTTGAAGTGGTACTCGGCACACACCTTGGCGATGGCGGCGTAGGCGAGCGCGAAGTTGGGATCCATGGAGACCGAGTTCTCGAACATCTGCAGCGCAAACTCGAGGTCTTGCCGCGTGAGCCGGCGGGCGTAGCTCTTGCCGCGCAGGTAGAGATCGTAGGCCTGCAGGTTGTCGGTGGGCTTGAGCTCGAGGTCGGCCTGCTCCTGTGGCGAGAGCGTGATGCGCAGAGCCGCCGCAATCTTGCGCGCGATCTCGTCCTGCACCTCGAACACGTCCTTCATCTCGCGGTCGTAGCGCTCGGACCACAG
>JAHFBW010000286.1:2185-4589 GCA_023249845.1 Candidatus Eiseniibacteriota bacterium | reverse complement strand
ATTCCAAGACGGCCAAGCACGTCATGTCAAGGTTCGGTCCCGGGATCGGGAGGTCCGATGCGCTAGGCTGGGGCCGCTCCGCGTGGCTCGGAGGCGAGCCCGCACGAACTTGGACCCGTGCCGAGGAGAGCTCCCCGATGCTTCCCGCCCGCCGCCCCGTCCGCGCCCGCGCGCTGTTGCCGCTCTTGCTCATCGCCACGACTGCCGCCGCAACCACACCGGAGACGATGTCCAACAGCCCGACGAGGCTGTTGCGTTCGCCCACGGTGAGTGCCACCCAGATCGCGTTCGCCTACGCGCAGAACATCTGGATCGTTCCCCGCGCGGGCGGCGAAGCGCGAAGGTTGAGCAGCTTCCAGGGTCAGGCGAGCAATCCGCGCTTCTCCCCTGACGGCCGTTCCATCGCGTTCAGTGGCGAGTACGCCGGGAACCTGGACGTCTATGTGGTGGGGGCCGACGGCGGAGAGCCGCGGCGACTCACATGGCATCCGGTTCCGGACGTCGTGCAGGGCTGGACGCCGGACGGGAAGTCGATCGTGTTCGCCTCGGCGCGCGCCACCCAGGCGCCGAATGCCGCGCCGCGCTTCTGGACCGTGCCCGCGGCCGGCGGACCTGAGGAGGCGATGGTGTTGCCGCGCGCTTACCAGGGCCGCATCTCGCCCGACGGCGCGAAGGTCGCTTATCGACTCAACAACTCGTGGGACGAGGAGCGCCGCAACTATCGCGGCGGCCAGAACCGGCCAGTGTGGATCACGGACTTGAAGACGCTCGCGACGGTCACGCCGGAGTGGGACGGCTCCAAGGACATGGACCCGGCATGGCTCGGCGACAAGGTCGTGTTCATCAGCGACCGCGATGGGGTCGCGAACGTGTGGGCGTGCGACGCGAATGGCAAGGGTTTGAGCCAGCTCACGCACTTCACCGACTTCGACGTGAAGACGCTCGATGCCGGCGCCGGCGGGGTGGTGTTCGAGCAGAGGGGTGTGATCCATGAGCTCGATCCCGCGAGCGGTCGCGAGCACGTCGTGCCGATCACCGCGAGCGGGGACTTCTCGTGGATGATGCCGCGTTGGGAGGATGTGGGCGGACGGATCACGAATCTCGCGATCTCGCCCACCGGCAAGCGCGTTCTCGCCGAGGCGCGCGGTGAGGTCTTCACGATCCCGACGGACAAGGGTGATGTTCGAAACCTCACTCGCTCGAGCGGCTCCGCAGAGCGCGACCCGGCGTGGTCACCGGATGGGAAGTCGATCGCGTATTGGAGCGACGCCTCGGGCGAGTACCAGCTCGTGATCGAATCGCAGGATGGCGTCTCGCCGCCACGGACGATCGCGGTGCCGAAGCCGACCCACTACTACACGATGTCGTGGTCGCCGGATTCCAAGAAGCTCCTCTACCACGACACCAACCTGAATGTCTGGGTCATGGACGTGGCGAGCGGCAAGGCGAAGCAGGTCGGCCGCGATCCATGGATGGTGCCGCAGCGGACGCTGTTCCCAACGTGGAGTCCGGACTCCAAGTTCGTGACGTATGCCGCGCACTTGAACTCGCTCTACCGCGCGATCTTCGTGGCCGACATCGAGACCGGCGAGGCGCATCAAGTCACGGACGGCATGGCGGATGCGATGTACCCGGTGTTCGACGCGAGCGGCAAGTACCTATGGTTCCTGGGCTCGACTGACTTCGGCCTGCGTTCGCAGTGGCTCGACATGTCGTCCTACAGCCATGACGAGAACTTCTCGCTCTACCTGGCCGTGCTGCAGAAGGGCATGCCGAGCCCGCTCCTGCCCGAGAGCGACGAGGATGCCGGCGTCTCCGCCGCGAGCGGCGATGCGAGCGCGGCGGCAGCCGGCGCAAGTGCGAAGTCGGGCGCCAGCGCCGCCGGCCCCGTGACACGCATCGACTTGGACGGCCTGCAGTCGCGTGTCGTCATCGTGTCGGGCGTTCCCGAGCGCCAGTACTGGAGTTTGAAGTCGGGTGCCGCGGGCACGGTCTACCTCCTGGAGCCGACGCCGAACCCGCCGCCTGGGACGCAACCGAACTCGAACGGCACGCTCCAGCGCTTCAAACTTTCGGAGCGGAAGGCCACCGCGTTCGTGAGCGGGGTCGCGGACTACGCGGTGAGTGCCGACGGCAAGAAGCTCGTCTATCGCGCCGCGAGCCCGGCTCCGCCGCCGCCGCCGCCCGGCATCACGCCGCCACCTCCCACCCCGCCTGACCTGTTCGTCGTGGACGCCGACAAGGCGCCGCCGGCCGCCGGAACCGGCAAGATCACCTACGCGCTCAAGATGCTGCTCGATCCGCAGGCCGAGTTCGCGCAGATCTTCGCCGAGGGCTGGCGCAACCAGCGCGACTACCTGTACGTGCCCAACATGCACGGTGCTAACTGGCCGCGGATGCGCGA
>JAHFBW010000286.1:0-2175 GCA_023249845.1 Candidatus Eiseniibacteriota bacterium | reverse complement strand
AGTTCCTCCCGTACGTTCGCCATCGCGCGGACCTGAACTACCTGCTCGACATGATGGGCGCCGAGATCGCGATCGGGCACTCGTACGTGCGCGGCGGTGACATGCCGCAGGTGCCGCCCACACCGGTCGGGCTTCTCGGGGCCGATCTCAGCGTGGAATCCGGGCGTTACCGGATCGCGCGCCTCTACGACAACGAGAGCTGGAATCCGGAGCTGAAGGCGCCGCTCGCCGCGCCGGGCGTGAACGTCTCGGCGGGCGACTACGTGCTTGCGGTGAATGGCGTGGAGCTCAAGACTCCCGACAATCCCTACCGGCTGCTGGACGGCACCGCGAACAAGCAGACCGTGCTGACCGTGAACGGCAAGCCCACGTTGGAGGGCGCGCGTCGCGTCACGGTGGTCCCCGTCGCGAACGAGCAGACGCTGCGGACGCGCGCCTGGGTCGAATCCAATCGCCGGCTCGTGGACAAGCTTTCGGGCGGCAAGCTCGCTTACGTCTACCTGCCCAACACGGGCGCGCCGGGCTACCAGAGCTTCAACCGCTACTACTTCGCGCAGCAGGACAAGCAGGGCGTCGTGGTGGACGAGCGCTACAACGGCGGCGGCTCCGCCGCGGACTACATGATCGAGGTGATGGGCCGGACGTTCGACGGCTACTTCAACAACGTCGCCGGCGATCGCGTTCCGTTCACGAGCCCCGCGGCTGGGATCTGGGGGCCGAAGGTGATGCTCGTGAACGAGATGAGCGGCTCCGGCGGCGATTACCTTCCGTACATGTTCCACGCGCGGAAACTGGGCACGATCGTCGGCAAGCGCACGTGGGGCGGTCTCGTGCACACGGCCGATACGCCGCTGTTCGTGGACGGCGGCTCGATGATCGCGCCGCGCGGCGGCTACTTCTCCGCCGAAGGTCGCTGGGCGGTGGAGAACGAAGGCGTCACGCCCGACGTCGACGTGGAGAACTGGCCCAAGGACCTGGTCGCCGGCCACGACCTGCAGCTCGAGCGCGCGATCCAGATCGCGCTCCAGCAACTCACCGAGAAGCCCGTCACGCGCATGATGAAGGAGCCGCCGCCGCCGACCACGGGCAAGCGGACGATCGAGATGACGATGCGGTGAAATGGGCGGAGCGTTCGACGCGGACGCCACGATAGACTACCCCTTGCGGTGACGTCACCAGGCGCGGAGGGTGCTTTGACACGACATGTGCTGTGGTTGATGGCCATCCTGCTGGGCGCGGCTGGGAACGCCGCGGCGGGTACTGCACCCGGCTCCCTACTGCCCGAGCCGGGAACGCGCATACGGCTCACCGCACGCATGCCGGAGCGGCAACGCTGGACAGGCGCGTTCGTTTCGGTCGCGAACGACACGATCACGATGAGAGCGGGGGACATGAATGGTGGGGTCTTGGCCGTGCCCGCGCTCAACGTCACTCGATTCGAGATCAGTCAGGGAACCCACTCCAGCATCCTGCTCCGGGCATGCGCTGGGCTCGTGGTCGGCGCGGTCGCGGGCGCAGGGGTTGGATACTTCGCAACGCGTGACCAGTCCGACATGTTTGGCCCCGGCCCCTATAGCCTGCTTGGTGCGGTGATCGGCGGCGTTGTAGGCGCCGCGATCGGGGCTGGGAGTGGCGCCGGAACAACTGCTGAGCACTGGCGCGCCCTGCCCCTGAACGACCTGCGAACGGCGCACGCGCCGTAGGCGATCGCGCCGCGGAGTCGGCCACCCGCGAGCGCCGGAGCGCGCGTCCCCCACCTCACCCCGTCGAAGTCTCGCCCACCGCTTCCAGGCGGCCCTCGCGCAATCGCACGCGCTGGAGCCGGATGCCCAGTTCCGATTCGTAGCGGCGCACAAGTCGCAATTGGTCCTCGGTGAGCAACGTGATCGTTTCGCCGTGGCGGCCGGCCCTCCCCGTGCGGCCGGCGCGGTGCAGGTAGGCACGCGGCTGGAGTGGCGCGTCGAGGTTGATGACGTGTGTGACATCGGGCAGATCGAGCCCTCGGGCCGCCATGTCCGAAGCCACCAGCACGCGCACGCGGCCGCTGCGGAAGTCGTCCATCGCTTGCTTGCGATCGCGCTTGTCGAAGTCCGGATGCAGTTCGGCGACTGCTACGTGGTGATGGTCCAGCTGCGCGACGGCACGTTCGGCCAAGTCGTTGGCCTCGGCGAACAC
>JAHFBW010000285.1 GCA_023249845.1 Candidatus Eiseniibacteriota bacterium | reverse complement strand
GGGAAGCCGCCGCCGTCCCAGGGTGGAGGCTCGAACGCGACCGGGCCGAGGGGCCCGCGCGGCGCGACCGTGTGCGCGCCGCGCCGGCCGCTCGACGCGCCGGTCGTGTCCGGCGCAGTGAGCGAGTCCGGCCACGTTGCGGCGAGCGCCGCGGAGCGGGGCACCTGTTCGGGACCCTTCGCCTTGCCGGAACGCGCCTCCTCGAGAGACAGCACCGCCGCGGGCGCATTCTTCCTCAGACGCTTCACGACGGGGTCGAGCGTGAGCGGCTCCTGCACGGAGAAGATGTCGTAACCGCCGCGATCGAACGCGGCGAACACGAGGCGGTCGTTCTGGCGGGACCAGGACAGCGATTGCACGCCACCGGTCAGGTCCGTGAGCTGCGTGACACTGCTGTCGGCCACGTCGTAGAGCGCCAGATTCGGCGTGCCGCTCCGATCCGTGATGAACACGAGCCGGCGGCCGTCCGGCGACCAGGCCGGAGCGTGGTCGTCGCCCGCGGTGTCGAGCAGGAGACGCGTCTCGCGCGACGCCAGGTCGAACTCGTAGAGCCCGTAGCGGCCGAAGCCCGACGCCGGTGGTTCCGGCTGCAGCACGACCGGCGCCAGTCGGTCCGAAGCGAACGTGATGCGCTTCCCGTCCGGCGACCACGTGGGCTCCTTCTCGTCCCAGGAATCGTCCGTGAGCCGCGAGGACTCGCCCGTGCGTGCGTGCACGAGCCACAGGTCCGAGCGTCCACGCTGGAGTCCGAGCACGACTATGGAATCCGAGACCGGCGACCACGCCGGGTACGAGATCTCGTCGCACGGCATGTCGAGGCGCTGGAGCACGCGTCCATCGCTCGCGTCCACGACGTAGAGCCGGTCCTTCCCCTGGCTGCCCGCCACGAAAGCGAGGCGGTTGCCGTCGGGCGACCACGCGATGGACGTGCGGAGCAGCGGAAACGCCTCGAACGCGACGTTCCGCTCACCGCGCACGATGCGGCGCAGCACCCGGCCGTCGTAGGCGGACATCAGGAACACGTCGGTGTACTGGCGGCGGTCGCTGAAGTAGGCGATGCGATCGCCCTGCGGTGACACGGACGGCCAGAAGTTGAGCGCGCTCTCGTCGCGCCGGTGGTCCGTGAGCCGACGCCCGAACGCCTCGGGGTGGTCGAGCCGGGCGAGCGTCGGCCAATAGCGCTTGCGCAGCATCTCGCGCCATTGCTCGTCGAACCGCTTGGGCGACAGGCCGTACGTGCGCTGGAACGCGCGCTCGAAGTTGTGCATCTGACGGGCCCGGCGCAACAGGTCGCGGAAGCGATCCTCGCCGTGCAGTTGGATGAGGTGATCCACCGCGGACTGGCCCATCTTGTAGACGAGGAAGCCGCCGGCGTACTCGAGCGGTGGCAGGTAACCGGTGAGCGCGCCGTCGCGCACAAACATCTCGGCTTCGGCGTTCACGCCCTGCGAGAAGTACTCCGCCATACCCTCTGCGAACCACAGCGGCACCTGGAACAGGCCTTGGCCCGAGAGTAGCGATACGCCTGGCGCGTTGTAGAAGATGTCGAACTGGAACGCGTGCACGATCTCGTGCACGAGGACGTGGCGGAAGTCCTCGTAGGAGCCCGAGAACGGCACCACGACGCGGTCGCGCAGCGCCTCCGTGAAGCCGCCCGTGGAGCCGTCGATCAGGTCGCGTGTGATGTTCGTCTGGCTGAAATCGTGATGCGAGGCATAGAGCACGATCGGGATGCGCTTGCTGAGCGTATGCCCGGTGCGCCGCGTGAACAGCGCCTGGGTCTTCTCGGCCAGGTCCAGCGTGCGCATCGCCAGGCTGTCCGCGCTCTCGTCGAAGAACACCTCGAAGTGATCCGAGCTGATGGACTTCCAGTCATGGTCGCGGTACTGAACCTTGTTCTGCCCGAAGTACTGCGCGCGCGCCATACCAGCGAAGACCGCGAGGCTCGCCAGCGCCAGCCCCACGAACGCGAACCGAATCCTCCGAGACCTCATGCCACGGATCCTTTCTCCCCCGGCCGTCGTCATCGCGTACACCGCTGACCTGCTTTCCGTTCCCCGCTCCGATCCCGGCGTCGCCATCAGTACTCCCATCGTGCCTTCAAGTTGAGATTGTAGTCCGTATTAGGCTGCGCCGGCCCGACGATGGTTCCGCGCCGCCGCGACACGCCGCTCGTCACGTAGATGAACCGATTGATGCGGTACTCGGCCTCGACGTTCTGCTCGAAGAGGTCGGTGGGGTCCGGCCGGATCGCGCTGTTCGGCGTCTTGCCCAGCCCCGGCACCCGCTGACGATAGCGGAGCGCCAGCCTGTCCGTGACCTGCGAGCCCACGCCCACGACCAGTTCGCCCTCGCCCGAGAGGACGCCGCCGCGATCTCGCTGCAGCTCCCACTCCGTGATGGCGCCACGGAAGAACTCCGACATGCTCGCCGAGAGCTGCGCGTTCAGCTGCCGGGTGAAATAGTTGTCAACCAGCGGATTCGCCGAATACCCCCGGCCGCTGTTGTCGCGCAGCGTGCCGACGGTGAGTCCCTCGAGGATGCTGCGCTGATCGGCATCGGGGTTCGAACTCGTCAGCGAGATGACGGGCTTGCTCGAACGCCCCGTGAGCTGGGCGGTGATGGTCTCCTGTTCGGTGCGCGTGTTAGCGCCGCTCGGCCTCAACTTTGTCTCCGCGGCGATGTCGAGCAGCGGGTCCACACCCTGCTGGTTGTCGAACGTGAGGTCGGCATTGAGGATCTTGAACCGGTTGGAGAGGAACCAGTAGGTGCCCCGCAGCGCGTGCATCTCCCCGTAGAGCAGGAGTGAGTCCGGCGTCTGCTGGAGGTCCAGGTCCACGTCGAACTCCATGTCGGCATCGGGCGTGCGCCAGCGGAGGTTGTTGTTCGCCTCGGCGCGGATCCGGTAGGTCCAGTAGAGCGGCTGCGTGGTGGCCGCGCGCTTCTGCACCTCGCTCTGGTTCGCGAAGTCGAACTCGATGACGCCACGCTTGATGCGAGCCGAGCCCGTCACCTGCGGCAAGCGCTCACCGCCGACGCGCGGCCCGTCGCTCACGACGAAGTCCCCGTCGAACAGCACCGCGTAGAGCCCTTCCTCTGCCGCGGCGAAGTCGCGCATGGTCATGTCGAAGCGGTAGCTCTGGAGCCTGCCGCCGTCCAGCAGCACGCTGCCCTTGGACCACAGCCGGCCGGTGCGCCCCTGTCGCGCCCACAACGTGTCGAGCGTCAGGCGCGACTGGTCGAAGTGGAGGTCGGCGCCGAGTCCCTCGATGACCTCGCTGCGATTGGCCGGACGCACGAGACCGTCGCGGATGCGCGCGCTGCCGGTGACGCGCGGCGTGCGCGTCGTGCCGCCGATCTCGGCGGAGAGCTCGAACTTCCCACGCGCCGACTGGAGTTGCGGCACGATCAACGGCAGTACCTGGAGGTCGCCGCCCGGGATGTCCACGCGACCACGCAGTGCCTGGTCCGGTACGGAGACTGGCCGGCCGAGCGCCAGGTCCAGCGGTAGGCTGAAGTGCGCGCTCGACTCCACGTTCTGCATGCGGGCGCGGACATCCGTCGCCTCGACGCGGCCGTCGGCGTACCGTGCGCGCAAGTCCACGCGCTCGGTGCGGATGTCGCGCCAGCCGAAGCGGTCGGCCCGCGCCTGCAAGTCGAGCACCGGTGCCGCGGGGCGGCCCGAGAGCGCGAGCGTGCCGGAGACGCTGCCGTCCCAGCCCTGCGCGTCGGGCACCACACTGGCGAGCGGCGCGATCGGGAACAAGGTGGCGGTGGCGTGGCCGCGCCACGCGCCGGCGTCACGTGTCCAGCGGAGGAGCGCCGTGGGCGAAAGCGAGTCCGGGAACGCGACTGGCATCTGCTCTACAGCCCCGGCTGCGCGCAACGTCCCGCCCTCGAGCGTGAACCGCCCGTCCTCGAGCTCGAGCCGGTGCGCCGAGCCTGCGAGCACGATCGCCACCGAATCCGCGCGATGTCCGCTCCACGCCGGCCGGCTCGCACGTCCCTCGACTCGCCAGCGCGGATCGCCGGAGTGGCCCTGCACGGTCAGGCGCACCTCGCCGCGCCCTCCGAGCCCCCAGTCGCGCGGGAAGCCCAGCCGCGACAGGTCGAGCCCCGTGCCACTGAATTGGAAGTCGTACGGTCCGCGCGGCGAGGCCCAGCGGCCCTGTGCCGACACGTGCGCGCCACGGTCCCCCGCCTCCAGTCGCTCGAACACGACGCCCGAAGCGTCGCCCAGGAGCCGCACCGGCGGCTCGGCGACAAAGTGGAACTGCTCGCTCGCGACCTCGGCGGAGGTGAGCGTCATCGTCCACGAGGCCTCCTTCCACGCCGCATGACCGGTCATCGCGAACGTCGTGTCCCCGGCCTGAGCCGTGAGCGGCATGAAGCTCACGACCTGGTCGCCGAGCGTGATCGGCGCCTCGGCGTGGTCCAGGTGGATGCCGAGGAACGTGCCATCCTCCGCCCCCGCTCTCGCCGTCAGGTCGGGCTTCGGCAACAGGCGCCCGCGCACATCGGTCATGGTCCAGCGCGCGAACGCCGCGGACGCCCAGCGCGTTCCGGTGCCTCGCAGCGTGCCCGTCACCCACAGG
>JAHFBW010000284.1 GCA_023249845.1 Candidatus Eiseniibacteriota bacterium | reverse complement strand
ACCATCCGGCGTCGCGGAGCCCGGTCGCTCCTCGACGTGTCGTCCAGACACGACTGCGTCGCGACCGGGCTCTGCTCCTTGTCTGGCGCGCCGTGGACGTATTCTCGCGACGCAGCTCACGAATAGTCCCCGCTAGCGCGAAGCGTCTCCCGCTGGCACGAGCAGGCCACGCAGGACGGCGTAGAGCCGCGGGTAGTTCTCGAAGAACTCCACCACGTCGTGCATCTCGGGACTTCCGCTGCCCCACGAGAGCGCGCGCTCCGATGCGCGTGCGGCCGTGAGCGTGTCGCCAGCGGCCGCGGCGGACATCCACAGTCCGTACCAGCCCACCGGGTCGGCGGGAACGCGCTCGAGCAGCCGCGTGAACGCGCCCTGGGCCTCGCGCGGTGAATCCGCGATCAGCGCCGACGCGCCCCACAGCTTGAGCGCGCGCGGCACCGGGGTCTCGAGGCAGAGCCGCCGGTAGGCGTCGCGCGCGAGCTCGTAGCGCTCCTCGTTGAGCGCGCGCAGGCCCATCCAGTCGAGCACGCTCGCGCGATGCGTCGCGCTTCGCTGCGGCGGCCCGGCGAGCAGCGAATCCGCGCGCTTGACCCCGCGATCGAGGTCCGTGAGCGAGGCCAACATCAGCACGAACGGCACCGCGACCGACGCCGCGAGCGCCGTGGCGATCGCACCGGCCCGCGGCACGCGCGCGAGGCCGCGGGCGACGGCCCACGCCGAGGCCACGGCGAACGCCGCGCCCGCAGACCCGAGCGAGTCGTAGTCGCGAAACGACCCGAGCGGCAGGTACACGAACAGCAGAACGGGAACGAACGCCACCATGAGGGTGGACAGCGCGAGTGCCGCCGCCGAGCGTCGTGCCCCCGCCAGCGCGTAGAGCGCGAGTGGTGCCAACGGCGCGTGCAGCAGCACCGCGTTCGCGGCGTCCATCAGGCGGAGCGGCGAGAGTCCCGCCGCCAGCGCACCGCCCTGCTGGCGCACTTCGCTCGGCAGGAAGTTGACGTCCACGTCGAACGTGCGGATCACGTGGAACAGGCGCGGGGCCTCGGCAACGAACACGATGAGCGGCACGACGAGCGGCCAGAGCCGCGAGCGCTCCGGGCCCGCACGCTGCCAGGCGAGCACGCTCACCACGGCCCAGACCAGCAGCAACGGGAGCCCGCCTCGGTGGAACGCGAGCCCGAGCGAGACCGCCGCCGCGAACCCGGCGGCTGCGCGGCCCGTGCTCACCAGCTCCACCCCGAGCGTGCCGGCCGCGAGCGCGCACAGTGCCACCTGCGGCGTGGGCTTGCTGTAACCCGTGAGGAGCGTGGCGTAGCCGCCGAAGCACACGATCGTGGCCACAACGCACGCGACGCTCGCGCGGTCCGAGACGAGTCGCGCGAAACGGACGGCAAGGAGGACCAGCACCAGCGCCTCGAGCAACCCGAGCCACCGCATGACGAGCAGCGGCTCCACGGAGAGCGCGCCGGCCGCGAAGGCAGGCAGCACGTGGTTCACGAGCCGATCGAGCGGGAGCGCCTGAGGGAACAGTGTGCGGAACCAATGTTCGTCGAGCGCGCCGAGCCGCAGCACGAAGTCGCCGACGATACGCACCTGATCGGGCATCACCCAGAGCAGGGTCAGAAGCGCCACGGCCAGCAGCCAGGCCCAGGCGGCAGCGAGCGGCCTGGCACCGCGGAGTGCGCGCGGTGCCACGCTTCGGCCGAGCGCCGCCCAACCCACCACCGCGGCGAGCAGCGCCAGGAGCGGCCAAGCGAACGCGGGCGCCACGTCGCGCGCGAACGACAGCCCCCACGCGTACTGCCCGGGCGCCACGGTCGCGACCACTCGCAATACCAGCAGCGCGACCATCGCCCACGCGAGCACGGTCGCGGATGGGGATGCCGGTTCCGGCGCGATTCCGCCGGAGCTCGTGCCGGGCTCCGTGCCCGGCCGGGACTGGGTGCTTCGTACCATGCGCGCCTCGCCGGCCGCCCAGCGCCTATGCGAGACGGCCGGGCCCGCTCGCGAGCCCGGCCGTCTCGGAATGTCTCGAGCCCCCGAAGGGTGGGCGTTACTGCTGCGACACCATGTCCTTGAGTTCCTTCGACACCTTGAACACGGGCACGCGGCGCGGCGGCACCGGAACCGCTTCGCCGGTGCGCGGATTACGCGCGATGCGCGACTTGCGGTCTTTCACCCGGAACGTGCCGAAGCCACGGATCTCGATGTGGTGGCCATCCGAAAGCGCCTTGGCCACCGCATTCAAGAAGCAGTCGACCGTTTCGGCCACGTCCTTCTTGGTGAGGCCGGTGCGTTCGGAGATCTGGTCCACGATATCGGCCTTGGTCATCACATCCTCCTGGGGTCATCCGAGCCTCGGTTGCCCGGACGGGCGGCCCCCGAAAACTGGACACCCGAACCGTAACCGGAGCGCGCCGGCGCTGTCAATCGCCTAATGGACAAGGGGTTACTTCGATTCCCATGCACGCCTCGCCGGGCCGTCCGCGGCCCTAGCCGGGATTATTCATGAACCGTGAATCGAGAGGGACGGATGTCCGTGAAGCGCAAGGCGAGGGCTTGGCCCGCGACGGAGTCGTGTCGGTGACACGTCGCAGGAGCGGGCCAAGCCTTCCACGCAGCGATTCATGGGCAGCCGGCCCGCGCAGGCCACGGGCTCATGAATGATCCCGGTTAGGCCGGGTTCTCGTCGCCGAGCGCGCGGCGGCGGCCGGCTTCGATCGGGTCGGCGTCGGCCTGTTCGAGCAATCGGGTCAGTTCGGGCTTGCCCGCCGCCACCTCGGCGAGCCACTCGCGCGCGAACGCGCCTGAACGGATCTCGGCGAGCATCTCGCGCATCGCGGCGCGCGAGGTCTCGTTCACGACGCGCGGGCCGCGCGTCAAGTCACCGTAGAGCGCCGTGCCCGAGATGCCGCGTCTCAATCCCGCGACACCGCGTGCGTGCAGGAGTTCAGCCAGGAAGTGGAGCTGATGCACGCATTCGAGATAGGCGATCTCCGGGGTGTAGCCCTCACGCACGAGCGTTCCGTAAGCGGCCGAGACGAGCGCGTTCATGCCGCCGCACAGCACCGCCTGCTCGCCGAACAGGTCCACCTCGGTCTCCTCGCGCACGGTGGTGCGGAGCAGCCTCGCGCGCGCCGAACCCAGCGCGGTGGCGTAGTGGGCGGCCAGCGCCCAGGCGTCCGCGCGACCCGCCTGGTGCACGGCCAAGTAGGCCGGCACGCCCTCGCCGCGTTCGTAGAGTTCGCGGATGACGCGGCCGGGCCCGGTGGGCGAGACCAGCACGACAGCGGCGTCGGCCGGGAACGCGAGCGAGCCATAGAGCAGGTTGAAGCCGTGCGCGAAGACGAATGCGCGCGTGGCGCCCGCCGCGCTCGCCAGCTCGGGCCACATCTCCGGCACGACCTCGTCGGGCAGCAGCACCGCGAGCGTGTCGGCGTTGCGCAGCGCCTTGGCGGGCGCGGCGACCGTGAAGCCGTGTGCGAGCGCGCGCCGCTCGGCGGTCCGCCCCGGGCGAGCGGCGACGCTCACCTGTTCGCCGCCGTCACGAAGATTGCGCGCGTGCGCCTCGCCCTGGTTGCCGTAGCCCAACACCACGACGCGGCCGAGCGGGCTCGCTCCAGGGCTCATGGGATCTCCGTGGGCGCGGACCCTATGGGCCCGTGCCCGTCGGGTCACTTCTTGGCGGCGACCGTCGAGGACCAGTCCGACTTCTGCACCAGCGTCATGCCGGCTGCGGCGTCGAACGTGAACCCCTGCTTCTTGGTCGCGAACATCCACGTCTGGAGTTTGCGCCCGTCGGATTCCCAATCGAACACCTTGTCAGGCGGCCCCATGGCGGCAAGCGTGTTTGCCGCAGCCGAGCCCGCCTTCGCGGCCTTCGCCGCGCTCGCGGCGTCGGCGTTCTCCTTGCCGGCGTTTATGGCCATGAACACCATGAGCATCTCGGTGGACTTGGCGTTGTTGCCGGCCTTGCTGTAGACGGCGCCGAGCTGGCGGAAATACGTTTTGTTGTCGGGTTTCAGGTTCACGGCGTGGTTCAGCACCTGCACTGCCTCGTCGAACTTCTGCATGTCGGCGAGCGTGGAACCCAGGCTCGAGAGCGCTTCGGGATCTTCGGGCGACTGCTTGAGCACGGCGCGCCATTGCGCCTCGGCGAGTGCCAGTTCGCCGGCCGATTGGTAGGCGAGCGCGGCGTTGAAGCCCAGGTCCGTGTTGCTCGGCTTGGCCGTGAACGCCTTGGCGTAGGCCTCGCCCGCGAGCTTGAAGTCCGCGCGCCGTGCTGCGTCCTGCTTGCCGTTCGCGCGGTTGAACAGCGCGCTGCCCAGGCCCATCAGGATGTCGGCGTTCCCGGGCTCGGCCTGCGCGAGTTCCTGGTAGTAGGCGATCGCCTCGTCGAACTTCTTCGCATCGAGCAGCGCGCCGGCCTTGTTCGCGCGCACCGTGCGCAGCGCCTCGGCCAGGCTGCCGACGGCGCTGTCGGACGCCGCTTCGGTCTGCCCGTTCTTGAGCACAGTCTCGGCCTCGTCGAACCGGCCCATGAGCGCGTACGCCGTGGCGAGGTTGCGGACGGTGCTGGCGATTGTGGGCTTCAAGAGATTCGCGCGCGTGAGCCCC
>JAHFBW010000039.1 GCA_023249845.1 Candidatus Eiseniibacteriota bacterium | reverse complement strand
CGCACCGCGGGCTACTGGGGCACCCCGATCACGCCGTGGACGGCGGAGCGGTTCGCGACCGTGCGCGCGGACACCGCGCTCGAGGTGTTCGTCGTGGATCCGAGCCGGCGCTTCTACGGGGGATGGCCTGACGACTCGACCGTGGCGTGGCTCCAACGCGAGATGCTCGAGGTCTCGCCCGCGGAATGGGGAGGGGCCGCGGACCCGCGTGGATTACGGGTGTTCGTGCGCGAGCACCCCCCGGCCGTGGCCGTGGCACCGGCCTCGGCCGAGCGCGGGCTGCGGTAGCGGCGGACGAACTGCGCGCGCTACACTGGCGCGCGCTTTCCCACGCGTGCTCCTTCGCCCCCCGCTTCTGAGTCGAACCGCTCCACCGTCCGCCCTCCGGAGTCCCAAGCCCCTGTGAGTGACCGCATCTACCACGGCCGGCTGCAGGCCAGCGTGTCCGAGGTCGTGGACGCCATCGACCTTCTGCCGCACTACGAACTCGCCGCGATCGCCGTGCTCGAAGGCCAGGAGCGCCCGGGCGAGGAGCCGGCGGTGCGGCGACGGCTTCGTGCCGAGGGCATCCCGCCGCGCGAGCACCGCGGCGCGCTGCTCGTGGAGCCGGGCGAGCTCGAGCGGTTCAGCTCCGCCGGGCTCCTGCACGGCGGCGACGAGGTGTTCTTCTCGCTCGAGTGGAACGACGAGTTCGAGCCGTATCCCACGCGAGTCGCCGCGGACAGCGTGGACTTCCGCGAAGTGCTGCCGCTGGGACTCGAGGATTGGATGCTGGAGACGGGCTGCGTGCTGGCGGTGGGCGATGGGGCGGGGTTGAACTACGCCACTCCGTCGCTCGAGCTTCACGAGCGGCTCACCAGGCGCTTCCCACCGGCGCGACGGTGAGCGAGGCGCCGGGCGCAGCGTCTCGCCTCGTGCCGCTAGACCTGCCGGGCCCGGCGGGCCGGCTCGAGGGGCTGCTCCAGGAGCGTGAGGGCGAGTCGCATGCGCGGGTCGCGCTCGTCTGTCACCCGCATCCGCTCTACGGCGGAACACTCCACAACAAGGTGACTCACCGCCTCGCCTCGACGCTGCATGCGCGCGGGGCAGCCGTGCTGCGATTCAACTTCCGCGGCGTGGGCAGGAGCGAGGGCGTGCACGACAAGGGTCGCGGCGAGCTGCACGACTCGCTCGCGCTGCTCGATTGGCTCCGCCGGCGTCACCCCGAAGCAGAAGCCTGGGTGGCGGGATTCTCGTTCGGGTCATGGGTGGCGTCGCGCGTCGCAGCGTCCGAGACCGCCGTCAAGCGGCTCATCATGGTGGCGCCGCCAGTGCACACACAGACGTTCGACGAGATGCGCGGCTGTTCGGTGCCGAAGCTCGTGATCCAGGGAACCGCAGACGAGGTCTGCCGCCCCGAGAACCTGGCGCGCGTGTTCCCGACCTGGGCGGACCCCAAGCGGCTCGAGGAGGTCCCAGGAGCCAGCCACTTCTTCGACCGCCGGCTCGTCGAACTGGGAACGGCGGTAGAGCGCGGGCTCAGCGCGAGCTAGTGCCTGTTGCGCTCGCGCGGTCAACGGGCTTCAGCGCAACAGGGCCACCCGCCTCGCCGCCGTCGCGGCGCCGTTCACGACGACGCGCGAGAAATAGAGGCCGCCCGGCAGCGTGCGTGGGGGCGTGGCGGCCAGTTCACGCGAACCGCCCTTGAGCGCGCCACTCCATAGTGTCGCGACGCGGCGGCCGGCGAGATCGTAGAGCGCCCATTCCACGTCGGCGTCCCGCGAGAGACGCACGGCCTGGCGCAGCGCCGACGCTGAAGGATTCGGCCACAGTGGCCCCAGCTCAACATGCGTCTCTGTGCCGCGCGGTACGCCCGCCGTGGCCTGGTTCGGGAAGCGAACGCGCACATCGTCCACCCACCAGCCGCCGCCTCCCACGAACAGGTCGCTACTCATGCGGAACCGCACGCGGATCGGGCCGGGCGCGAACGGAGAAAGGTCCACGCGTTCGACCCGCCAGCTCGACTGCCGGCCGCTCCAGCACGGGGCATCGAGCGGCAGGCCCTGGTCCGACGACGTCATGATGTGCGAGTAGCCGTCCACCGGGGTCGCGGGCTCGAACGCGCCACCGTTCACCTGCACCTCGACGCGCGCGCCGTCGTATGCCGCGGTCGCCGATCCCTCCTCGAGGTCATAGCGGTGTGCGAACGTGAGCGTGCAGCCGGGTGCGATGCCGTAGACGAGTCCGCTCGTGAGCGCCGCGTCCTGGTACGGGCCGTAAGGGATCGAATCCCGACCGCAATGCCATGCGCCCGAGCCCGCCGGGGCCGCCGCCCGCTCCACCAAGTGCCATTCGTCGCGCCGGTTGAAGCGCACGTTACCGTGCGTCCATGGTGACGGATTCCAGAAGCCGTCCACGTGATCGGATCCCACGCGCAAGGTGTCGAACAGCTCGTTCGAGTAACCCAGGTTGAGTCCCGCCGACGCGTCGCGCCCCACGAAGCGGTAGGCGATCTTGGAACCCTGAGGCACGCCGGCGCCGAGCGACACCACGAAAGAATCGCCACCCGCGCTCGTCGCGACGACGAAGTGCGTCGGGCCGCCGTCCACCTCGTATTCGCACCACACCACCTGGAGGCCGAGGTTGTCCGTGACGCGCGCGAGCAGCGGTTGCGGCAGGCGCGCGGCGGCCTGGGCGTACTGCGCCCAGTGCGTCACGACCGGCGCGGTGTCATCCAGCCCGACGCGCGTGGAAAACGGGGGGCCATGGCCCGGGAGCGAGTCGACGACACCCGCCGGCACGCTCTCGGCGTCGAACGCGTATTGGATCGTGGTGCTGAGTGGCGCCGCGGGCAGGAGCGCGGTGAACGAGTCGGGCGTCACGGGCGTCATGGGTACCACCGACCATGACGCGAACGGATCGGTCCGCCAGCGAAGCGTCACGGCCGAGGGGTTCACGCTGATCGGGATGCCGGCCGGGTCCACGTTCACTCTCAGGCCCACGGGTCTCGCAAGCCCCGGCGTTTCGGTGTCGGGCAGTCTGCGATGCGAGAGCCGCAGTCGGCCGACACGCGAGTCGAGCGACGCGTCGAGCAGCATGCGACCGCCCGTGTACTGCGCCACTGTGGTGGGGAACGCGGCCCGGATGCCCTCGAGCTTCGCCAGGTCGCTTGCGGTCGCTGAGAATCCCCGCGGCACGATCAGGACGAATGCCACGCGGATGGTCGGTGGCGCGGGCGGCGCGGCCGGGAGCCGCTGGCCGTTCGCGGCCACGACGTCCTCGATCCCAAAGCGCCAGCTGGGCCCGCGCGCCCTGAGCGACGCGTTCGGGTCGCTGTAGCTCACGTAGGGTCCGGGCGGCCAGAACTGAGCGCTCGGGGAGATGACGAAGAACGAGTCCACGAGGGATCCCGGGCGCACGCCCATCAGGTACTGGTCGAGCGGCCCGAAGCGCGCGATCGGCGCGTGGGAGAAGAACGTGTCCGGGCCCGCGGCTTCCCAGTCCGGCCCTTCCATGACCGAGCCGTCGGAGTCGAAGAAGAAGCTCCAATGCTGATAGCCACGCCCGAGCAGCACCGTCGCGGGGCTGCCGCCGATGTCCACCATGGGATAGGCGAGCCACTCGTGGCCGAACTCGTGCGCGAGTACGTCTTGCGTGACGTAGTTCGGGAGCCCCGGCACGTCCACCGAGGGATCCGCCGGGTAGCGGTCCAGTCCGTTCATCGTGAGCAGCGACTGCACGCGTGGCGGCAGGCCAAGCGCGGCGTTCCAATCGTAGAGGGAGAGCCCGATCCCCTGGTTCGCGTTGCGGGTTGGCCACGCCGCGGCGAGCGCCGTGGGCGAACCGAGCCAGTTGCTCAAGCCACTCGTGAGCCAGAACGCGACTTGGTCGTAGTCGTCGCCATGCGTGCGATAGAACGCGCGCGCCGCGGCCGCGACGTCGAGGTTGATGTTCCCGCCCTTGTCCGGGAAGAAGAACGTCCCATCGTCCTCGAGGACGGCGATCTCGCCGACGTCGGTGGAGTTCGGCGTGGGCAGCACCGCCGCGGCGTCCTGAGCGGCGCGCGTCGCGGCGGCATCGAACGCGATCCCCAGCGCATCGACGTCGGTGCCGCAGGCTCGGTCGAGGGGCGTCGCGGCTCCGCTCGTGGTCAGCGTGGCAGGCGGCCCGGGCGCTGGGCGAGGCGCGCGCAGTGGCGATGCCGCGGCGGGGCCGCTCGCGGCGCAAAGCAAGAGGAGGAGGGATACCGTGAAGCAGCGCGACCGGGGCCGGCGGGCGAGACGCGGATGCGTGGGCGAGGAGCAAGCCATCACATCAAGTCTAGCGCGAGCGCCAACCGCGTCCCAGCGCCATCCTCGCGAGCCCAAGTCCATGCGCGCGCGTGGTATGTTAGCCGTCCTTCGAACACAGGGAGCCGCGCGTGAACCTCGATTGGCACCGCCTCAAGGCGGTCGTGCTCGAAAGTGACGACTGGGGGCTGTGCGCCTGGGTGCCGGACGACCGCGCGCACCGCGCGCTGGCCGCGCTCCCCGCATTCCGGTCCGAGGCCGGGCTCCGCTACGGCCGCTCCACGCTCGAGAGCGCCGCCGACGTGATCGCGCTCACCGAACTCCTGGTCGGGCTTCTGGGCGGCGACGGGTTCCCGCCCGTCTGGCAGGCGAACACCATCGTCGCGAACCCCGACTACGACACCATGGCGCCACCGTTGTTCGAGTTCGCCGAGCTGCCGCTCGTCGAACAGCCGGCGGTGCCGGCACGCTGGGAGCGACCGGGGTTGTGGGAGGCGATCCGCCGCGCGGAGGGAGAGGGCGTCTGGTGGGCGGAACTCCATGGCCTCCATCACCTGCCCGAGACCGCGTGGCTCACGGCGCTTCGCCGTGGCCAGGACGACGCGCGGCGCGCGCACGAGCAACAAAGCCCGATCGGCACGGCGGTGGAGGCGAGTGGGGAGTACGACGCGAGCGAGCCGCGCGAGTTGCGCGCGCGCGACCTGCGCCGGGCCATCGAGGTGTTCCGTGTCCTGTTCGGCCGCGTGCCCACCTCATTCTGTCCGCCCGACCATCGCTTCGACGATTGGCTCGAGCACGAGGCCGCTTCACTCGGGTTGACGACGCTCCAGGGCAAGCCCGAACAGGCGGGGCACGCGCTGCCGCCGCTTCGCCGGCGCTGGATGGGCCTGCGCTTCCCGCACCTGGGCGGCGATCGCTTCCACCTGCCACCTCGCATCGCGTTCGAGCCCTGCGGCGACCCACAGGCGCCGGGCCGGCGCGGGCTCGAGGCGGCACACCATGCGGCGCGTGAGGCATGGCGGCGAGGGCGACCCGCGGTCGTGAGCTCACACCGCATGAACTACGCGCACCTGGATCCGGCGTGGTCCGCGGCGAGCCGGCGCGCGCTCGACACGCTGCTCGAACGGCTGTGCGCCGACGGCGCGGTGTTCGTGACCGATCACGAGTTGCGCCAGTTGGTCGAGCGGCACTGGTCGGTGCGTGAACTGGGCGGTCGGGGCGTGCTGCTGCGACACTATGGCGTGCCGCGCGAGACGCTCCGCTTCGCGGCACCAGCCGACGTGCGCGGGGCGCGCCTCTCGGGCCCGCACGACGACCCCAAGGCGGAGCTCGAAGTGGCGGACGGCACGGCGGAGGTACGGGTGAACCTGGGCGAGTACGTGATCGAGTGGACGCGCGCATGAGCGACGCACGCGCGACGGCTACTCCAGGGTTCTGGCGGCGGCTGACGACCGGCGGCAGCGGGCGATTCACGCCGTGGAAGTTCAACTGGCTCGCGAACCACAAGATCGTCGTCGCGCTCATGGGCGTGCGGCACCACGCGCGCGGCGAGTTGCTCGACGTGGGCTGCGGCTCGAAGCCGTTCGCGCGCATCTTCGCGGGCCACGTGAGCCGCTACCGTGGCACCGACCTCGCGGCATCTCGCTACCTGGGGGATGCCCGGCCGGACGCGTTCGCCCGGGCCGAGGCGCAGCCATTCCGGGATCACTCGTTCGACACCGTGCTCGGACTCTCGATGCTCACGTACCTGCCCGAGCCCGGACGTATGATCGCCGAGGCGCATCGTGTGCTGCGTCCCGGAGGAGTGCTGATCCTCGAGTTCACCCAGATGGTGCCGCTCCACGACGAGCCGCACGACTACTTCCGATTCACGCGTTTCGGCGCGGAGCATCTGCTCCGCCTGGCGGGCTTCGAGCCGCTCGAAGTGGTTCCGGTGGGAGGGCTGTGGGCGCGCGTGGGCTTGAGCGCCATCGCTGCGCTCAATCGCATCAATCGCGGCCCGACGCGCGTGCTCACGGAGATTCCCGTACGACTCCTCTACATCGTGCTCCAGCTCGGCTTCGAACTCCTCGACTGGCTCTTCTTCGATCCTCGCGAGGTGCTGGCGAACGTCGTCGTGGCGCGCAAGCGCGGTTGACCATGTGCCGAGTGCGCGCCTAGCCTTTGGGCATGTCCCAGCCCCTCCCGGCGCCAATCCCCGTGGTCCGGCTGGTCCCCGAGCTCGTGGAGTACGCCGCCGAGCGCTTCGGCGAGCGGCCGTTCCTGCTGCGATTCACCGCGGGCACCTGGTCCGGCTACACGTTCATGGCCGCCGCCCGGGCGGTCCGGGCATTCGCCGCGCTGCTCGAGCGCGAAGGCGTGAGGCCGGGCGCACGCGTCGCGCTCCAGAGCGACAACCGGCCCGAGTGGGGCCTGGCCTATCTTGCGGTGCTCACCACGGGCGCGGTGGTCGTACCGCTCGACGCTCAATTGAAGGAGCAGGAGGTAGGCGAGATCCTCGCCGCCTCTGAGGCGACGCATGCCGTCGGTGACTCGCGCCACCTGCCCATGCTCGCGGCGGCCCGAGCGAGCCGCCGGCCCATGCTGAGACTGCTGTCGCTCGACAGCGACACGGGCGTGCCGCACTGGGACCAGGCGCAGCGCGAGCACGCCGCGGCACCTCAGCGCGAGACGCCGGCCCGGCCGGACGACCTCGCCGTGCTTCTGTTCACGTCGGGCACCACGGGCCAGGCGAAGGGCGTCATGCTGTCGCATCACAACCTGCTCTCGAACGTGGAGTCGGTCGCACGCACGTTCGAGTTTGGCGCGACCGATCGTTTCCTCAGCATCCTGCCGCTGCATCACACGTTCGAATCCACCGGCGGCCTGCTGTGCCCGCTGCGCGTGGGCGCAAGCGTGTGCACCGCGCGTGGCCTCGCCTCGCGCGAACTGCGCGAGGACATGGCCACGAGCGGTGCCACGCTGTTCATCGGTGTGCCGCTGCTCTACGAGAAGCTCATGACCGCGATCGACAAGGGCATCAACGATGCTTCGCTGCCGGCGCGAGTGATGGCGCGATCGCTGCTCGGGATCACGCGCGCCGTGCGCCAACTTACCGGGCTACGCATCGGGCGCACGTTCGCGCGGCCGCTTCGCCGCAAGGCCGGCCTGGACCGGCTTCGCATGTTCGTCACGGGCGCCGCGCCGTTCGCCCCCGAGGTGTTCTGGCGCTACATCGACATGGGCTGGCCGATGCTCGAGGGCTATGGCTTGACCGAGACCTCGCCGGTTGTGTGCGCGAACCACCCGACGAACCCGTCGCCGGGCGCGGTGGGCTGGCCCATGCCGGGGGTGGAAGTGCGCATCCACGAGCCCGATCCCGACGGCGACGGCGAGATCGTGGTGCGCGGGCCCAACGTCATGCTCGGCTACTGGCGCCAGCCGGAGCTGACCGCGGAGGTGCTCCGCGACGGCTGGTTCTTCACCGGCGACCTGGGCCACGTGCTGCCCGACGGCCGCGTGCGCATCACGGGCCGTCTCAAGAACATGATCGCCACCGCCGCGGGGAAGAAGATCTACCCCGAGGAGGTGGAGGTGCAGCTCATGAATTCGCCTTACGTGCTGGAGGTCGTGGTCGTGGGTGGCCTCGACGCGCGTGGCGAGCGCGAGGAGGTGCACGCCCACGTTTACCCGAACGTGCCCGCGCTCGAGGCCATGGCCAAGACCTCGGGCGCCACTTGCGACGACGCATTCGTGGAGTCGGTACTCAAACGCGAGGTCGAAGAGCGCGGCGAGGCGCTTGCGCCCTACAAGCGGGTCAAGCGCGTCGTCGTCCGTCGCTGCGAGTTCCCGAAGACCACGACGGGCAAGATCCGCCGAGGACCTGGAACATTGGACGGCTGAGATCTCGGCCGCGCGGGCGGCTCCTGACCAGTCGGAGCCCAGGACGGATCACCATGCGCTGCAACATCAGTGTCCGAACACGAAGACTCCGATGACTGAGACTCGACCCTCGTCGTTCAACGGCGTGCGTGCATGAAGAGTTCGCTGTGTGGAAGCGCCGGGTCCGGTGCTAGGGTTCCGACCGCACCACGGGACGCCCCCGTCGGCCACGGTCAGCCGTTGTCGTTGTCTTCTGGACCCCGGCCGAGTCGAGCATCCGTTCGGGCATCAGTGGCTGGAGTCGGCACGCGTGAGCCGATGTTCACGCTGACCACGTGGCGAGGGGGGGACTCATGTCTGCCCGAAGCACGGGGCCCTGCAGGCGCGGTTCGCACGAACGCCGAGCGGGCGCTTGGGTGTGTCTGCCCGCCGCGATCGCAAGTTTGTTCCTGGGACTCACCAACGGGCCCCTCTCCGCCGCGGCCCAATCCTCGGTTCACGAGCAGCTCCAGCGCGCCGCGAACCAGCGGTACGTGGTGCTTCGGCTCTTCGACGGACAGACGGTTGCGGGCGCGTTCACCGGCTTCATCGGGGACTGGAGCGACTCGCTCGATGCGTCGATCCGCTACGAGCAGTGGCGGACCGCGCATGGGCAAGGCGCGCCTCGGATCGGCGACACGTTGTCGGTGGTCCTGACGTCAGGCGCCACGTCTCGCCCGGTCTTCGCGGGAATGGGGCCCGACTTCCTCATGCTGAACACGGGGAATTCCGCCGTGCTGACGCCCCTCAACGTGGCAGCCATCTCGACGCTGACCTCGGACCGCGACACGACCACGACGTCGTGGCCCGCGCTTCGGGAGAACCTGCGCGAAGCCCCGCTCATGGCCGCCGTGGGTTTGAACCAGGGCACCGCGACCGTGGTCGTGCCGCGCGAGCGAATCCTCGTGGCCCGCGCCGAAGCGGAGGGAGCCCGCTCGTCCGGCTCAGACAAGGCGGTCCTAGTGATCGTCATCGGCCTGGTGGCCCTCGCAATCGCATGCGCTGTGGCCGCGAATGACGCCAGCAATGACCTCAACAACAGCTTCAGCTCGTGCGGCAAATCCGGGGCCATCTCGAACAGCGCCGACGCTCGCTTCGGCGACGCGAACGTGACGAACGGTCTCGGTCCGTGGGCGCGCGGCGTGACGCGGCGGCCCTAGCCGGGATTATTCATGAGCCCGTGGCCTGCGCGGGCCGGCCGCCCATGAATCGCTGCGTTGAAGACTAGGCCCGCTCCTGCGACGTGTCACCGACACGACTCCGTCGCGGGCCAAGCCTTCGCCTTGCGCTTCACGGACATCCGTCCCTCTCGATTCATGGTTCACGAACAATCCCGGCTAGCGCTGCGCCTCGTGCGCGCGGTCAGCGCGAGCTGTCCTCGATCGCCCGTTCCAGCAATCGCATGCGCTGGCGCTGGTTGAATCGGCGCGCGGTGTCGCGGGCGCCGAGCACGTTCCCAAGGTAGAAGGGCAGCGCCACCGTGCCCACGAGGACCGAAGCCGGGCCATGGCCATCGTCCGCGAGCGCCGCCACGGTGTAGATGAGCGCCGCGTTGAAGGCCAAGTGCCGCACGCCATCGAGCACCTGACCGCTGTAGGCCTGGCCGGCCCCGGGTAGCACGGTCGATAGCGCGCCCGCCCACTCCACCGATCGGCGAGGAAGCTCGCGCCCGCGCCCAACGAAGCGCGCGAGCTGCGCCAAGCGCTCACGCGCAGGTGTTCCCTCGCCCTCCCGGACGGCCCGACCGAATGCGTCCTCGGCGAGCGACCAGTCTCCGAGCGCGAATGCGCACAGCCCGTTCAACGTCGCCACGCGCACGGCCGCGCTGACCGCGCGTTCCGGGATCGGCCAGCCGACGGAATCCGCAGGCGGGGGGAGACCTGCTGGAGCGCGTGGGGAGTCGAGGAGCGCCGAGTCCGCCAGCAGCCGCTCGCACGCCACGTAGGCTCCGGCGCCAAATCGGCTCGCCGCCGCGAGGTAGCCGACGTTCGCACGCCCTGCCGGGTCCGTCGTCAGCATCGCAGACGTCAGGAACGCCCGATCGGCGAAATACCACTGCGAGGCGTCGAAGTAGCAATGCCCGACGTGGGCATAGGCCCAAGCGTGCGCGGGCAGCGTGTCCGCCAGCGCGCCGAAGCGCTGGTACTCCGTGGAGGCTCGCTCGCAGTCACCGCGCTGCTCGAGCAGCGTGGCGAACGCGCGCGCCTCGAGAAGCCGCGCGCGCCGGTCGGCCGACGCCTGCCGCGACACGGGCAACTCGTCGCCCGCGGCCGGCGGGAGCAGCCACGCCGGCACCTGCACCGAGATCAGGCCGGGCGCCTGCCCCGCCACGGGATCCAAGAGCAGGCCCTCGGAGTTTCGCGGGTAGCGGTTCTCGGAGGAAGCGTTGCAGCGCATCAACCTATCGGCAGCGCGAGCACTGCCTTCGACGACGCCGTAGGTCGCGAGGGCCTCGATCGCGTACTGCGAACAGCTCGGACTGAAACGGCAACGCATGTGCCGCATGGCCGAGAGGTGCCGCTGATAGACGCGAATGGCCCCGGTCGCCGGATTCTCGGCGGCGGCGTGCTCCTCGGCTTGGAGCTGCGCGGCCGCAGGCGTCTCCCTGAGGACGGCCATGGCACACAGGACGACCAGCGTGCGCAGGGATCCCATGCGCGTCTCTCCTCGCCCGGCATCAGCTCAGGACTTCACCTCGCTCGAGCACATCACGCTGCCGTCCGTGCCGAACTCGAACCGGTATCGATGGAGCGTCGGTCCGCCCGTAAAACTCCCTCCAGACCACTCGCGCTCGCCCAGCACTCCGCGGGACGCCCAGATCACGTGGAACGGTCCCTCGCGTTCGGAGCGCAGTGGGACGTGCGTGGTCGCACCGTCCTCGAGTGTCTCCACTACAACCGTCTGGTCGGCGACCGAGATGCGCAGGCGTAGGACGGCGCGGCCCGAGTGATTGATCACCTCGACGTCGTTCGCCCTGCTGGTCGTGAGCCCGGGAAACGTCTTCCAGCCGTACCAGATCGCAGCCGCGACAAGCCCGAGCAGGAGCAGTCGTTTCATGATCGCTTGCCTCCCTTGGGAAAGGTGGAAGCTCTGCGCGGAAGCATACGCGCTTCCTGCCCGCCGGGTGACCCCGAACCTGACGGCCCGTGACCCTCGAGCATCAACGCCGCGCGGGCCGCTGCTCGGTGCGCCACACAACTCCGTCGCCCCGGACGAACTCGAAGCGAAGGCGCATGGGAAGCGGCCCGTGCGTGAAGTGCCCGCCCTTCCAATGCCGGTCCTGGTCGCCGTCCTGCGGTCGCCAGGCCACGTCGAACGTGCCATCGCGCTCGCACCGGAACGTCACGCGAGTCGTGGCGCCGGGTTCGAGCGCCGCCACCTCCACCCGCTGGCCGGCCACCGAGAAGCGCAGGCGTTCGAGCGGGCGGCCGCTGCGATTGACCGCCACGAGCTCATGGGCGCCACGCGCGCGCGACTGGGCGGTGCGGTGCCAGCCGTACGCGGCGACCAGCAACAGCGGCGCGATCCACAGCCAGCGCGGCATCCCTACCTCCAGCGTCGTGCCCGTCCGTGGGCCGCGGGCCAGCATAGCCTCGCATGGACCCAAGCGTCACGCGCCCTCCGCTCACTCCGACGCCGGTCCCTCGCCGCGCAGGCCCTTCGCCTCCTCCGAGAGTCGCACCGGAGTTGCCGCGGACTCGCGAGTGCCTCGGAATGCGCGATAGAACGTGATCGCCGCCGTCAGGTAGAGCACGGCCGTCAGGTAGAACGGCATCTCGTAGCCGAACCGCTCGATAACGAGTCCCGCCGTGGCGGCGCTCACCGCCCAGCCCACGTTCCACAGCATGTTCATGAGGCTCGTGGAACGCGCGCGCAGCTCCTGCGGCAGCACTTCCATGATGAACGCTTGGAGAAGCGGTGTGGACGCCTGCATGAACGTGGCGCGCAGCCAGAACGCTCCCACGGCGAGCGGCAGGTGGCGCTCGCCGCCGAGCAGGACCAAGAACGGCAGCGAGAGCAATTCAGACGCGACCGCGGTGCCGAGCTTCCCGAACCGCCGCGCCACCGCGGGTGCAGCCAGGGCAGCGAGTGCGGTGAACACCTGGGCGACGCCGAAGAAGAGCCCGATCTGGGCGCTCGTGCACGCGAAGCGGTTCTGGAAGTAGAGGTTCATGAACGGGATCACGAGCCCGGCGCCGCACCCGATGAGCGCGGCATTGAGCGCGATGGGACGGAGCTTTCGGAGCTCGTGCACGGGCGGGGGTGGCGCGCCTGCGGTGGCGCGCGGCTCCACGAGCCCTCGCAGCACGGCAAGCGGCAGCGCCGCCGCCGCCGCGAACACCGCCCCCACGAGCAGCGCCACGCGATAGGCCGAGAACAGGCTCAGCGTGGGAGCGAGGGCGCGGAGCCACGACGGCAGCGCGCCTCCCAACGCGTTGCCGAACACACCCGCGAGCAGCGCGCTCGCGAAGAACACGCTGAACAGGTGCGTACGCTCGCGAGGCGTGGAGTGGTCGGTGAGGAACGGCGCGGCGGCGATCTGGAACAGCGACTGGCCGAGCCCCGCCGCGAAACCGGCGCCCAGCACGAGCGGCTCGTTCGTGCTGAGCGCGCGCAGCAGGTGTCCGGCGCCCTCAAGCACGGCGCCGAGCATGAGCGTGCGACGGCGGCCCCAGCGGTCCGCGAGCCAGCCGGCGGGCAGTGCCGCCACGACCATGCCGACAGCGCTCGACGAGATGGCCCGGCCGACGAACGCCTCGCTGTGGCCGCCGGCCACGAGATAGAGATTGAACAGCACGGCGAAGATGCCGTGCGCCGTCCACATGAGGAACTCGGCGGACAGGTAGAGCCTCGCCGGGCGTGAGAACTGCCGCGCCGCATCGAGGAAGTCACGCCACGCCTCACGTACCGCGGTCATCCCGTCAGCCTCCCTGCTTAAAAGGAACCGAGTCGGCCGCCTCGCATGCTCGCCATTGCGTTGCCTTTTACCAGCCTCCGCCTCAATGCGCCCCGACCTCATGCTCTGCCAAGAGGTTATCCGACTTCGCTCGTTACCCTCGTTGACGACATCCGCCGCCGGCGACTCGGGCTGACGCAGACCGTACTGGCGGCGCTGTTCGGGCTCGGCGCAGGAACCGTCGCCGATCTGGAAGCCGGGCGACGGTGCTCGAGCGCGAGGGGCAAGAACACCGTGGCGGGGCTGTTGGAGCACGCCAAGGCGGATTCGGGTAGACCAAAGATCCCCGCCGAGAAGTGAAATCGGACTTGCGCCAGGGGGGGGGGCGCGTGCCTACTCTGCAGCGCGCACGACCCCCTGTCGTGTTCAAAACGCGAACGCGCCACCCGGACACGCAATTCGGGCGAGCGCCGTTTATCCATGTTCAACTGCCATGGATCTCGCCCGGCGAGGGGGACGCTGCATGTCAGGACAATCGCAGGCTCATGTTTGCATGCAGCCCTCCGTGGCCTCGCGACAAGAAGCGCGCGATGGCATGAGTGGATCGGCTGGTGAGGCCCGAGAGCGGAGCCGGGCCCCCTTCTTCAGCGCGGCGCTCGGACTCTGGTGCCACTCTTCGCTCGGATGCCGCGTCCATGGACCTGACGTCTAGCCGCAAGGGGCACGCGCCGACGCCTCGTCGATCTCCGCCCTCGAGTTCCTGCTTGGGGGCTGGCTGTTGTGCAACTCGCCTCACGTAAGGGGGAGCCCATGAAAGCACCGCTTGCCGTTCTGATCTTCGCCGTTGCGGGTCTCGTGTCCTTGGCCGAGCCCGCCACCGCCGCCGGGGTCAACTTGTCCTGGGATGCGTGCACGTCGGAAGGTGGTGTCCAGAACAAGACGTTCGCCTGCAACACGAACGCCGGCACCCGCATCATATACGGCTCGTTCGTGCTGGCCGGCAACCAGGACCACTTCGTGGGCGTGGAGATCAAGGTCGACATTTCTGCCCAGACCGACAGCCTGCCAAGCTGGTGGCAGTTCTTCAACGTGAACGCCTGCCGCAAGACCGCGCTCTCGGTGGCGTTCGACTTCTCGAGCGACCCCGCGACCTCCTGCACCGATCCCTGGAGCGGCCAGGGTGTGGGCGGCATCGGCGCCTACCACACCTTCTGGACCACGCCGCAGGTGCCGAGCGGCAACGCCAACGGCGCGCAGATCGTGATCGCCGCCGCCGTGCCGAGCACGGCCCCCGTGCCGCTCACGGCCAACACCGAGTACTACGGCTTCAAGCTGATGCTCACGTCGGTGAAGACGACCGGCACGGGTGCCTGTGGGGGCTGCTCGACGCCTGTCTGCATCGCGCTGTCGCAGCTCAGCGCCGTCCAAAACAACGGGACCCAGGAGGATCTGACGCAGGCGGTGTCCTCGAACATCCTGACCTGGCAAGCGGCCAGCAACTGCGCTGGGGAGAACGCGCAACAAAACGTCACGTGGGGGCAGATTCGGAGCCTCATGCACTGAACCTCGATAGCAGGCTTTCTCGGAGACCGCAGCCCTCGATCCCGACAGGGCCCCGAAAAGGCCGATCGGCTGCACTCACCCGCCGCACTCGGGGGAGACAATCCCTATGAACCGTGCACTCCTTGGTCTTTCGCTGCTGTCTCTTTTCCTTGCATCGAACGGGCGGGCCATCACGCTCCAGTGGCTGGGGGGCGGAACGGATGTCAGCTTCACGGCAGCGTCGCGCTGTACCCTTGTCGTCGGAGTCGCCTCGCCGGACACCGCCCTGCCCCAGGACCTGCGCCTGAGCTGGGTCGCCCGGAACTGCGCCAATCTGCAAGTCGTTCCTGAGCACGCGACCGATCCGGCCGGCATCGAGTCCAGGGTCGACGAAGTCGTCGATCGGAGCGAGTTGGAGAATGGCTGCAGGTTCCAGAATGTCCGAGTAGCTTCCGCAGGCCCGCACAGCACCAGCGCTCGGTACATACTGGATCTGCCTGCCGCGGCTTGCGGGAAGATCCGGGCTGTAGCAGCGCGCCCGGAAGGTGGGACGGAAGTGTCGAACACAGTGACATTCAACTCCGGGGTCACGGCGGCCTTCGCACCCGTGGTCTTTGCCTCGCATACCGCGATCGAGGGCAATGCGGTCGTCGTGCACGCGCGTGGAATCGGACTGGGGACCTCAAGAGCCGTGAGGCTCGTGACGGCGGACACCTCCTGGTCGGTCCCATTCGACCTCGTCCAGCGGGACGACACTTCGCTCACGGCGCGGAACCAGGACTTGAATAGCCTGCCGGAGGCAATCGTCCAGGTGACGAACGCAAACGGCGATGGTAGTGCGATTGCGGGATCGTCTTCCACAACCCCTGCCGCGCCGGCTGCATTCTCGGGTAGCGTGATCATCACAGATCCCAACCCGAGCGTTGTCTTGAAGGATTTCGCATTCGTCTACGACGTAACGCGCAACCCCGCCACGAATAAGTGGGAGGGGCTCTACCACGTGTACTACATCCGACAGACAGGTAGCGGTAACGCCGCCGTCGGGCGCGTGCTAGCGCATCAGTTCTCGCCGGATTTGGTGACCTGGTCGCCCTCCCCTGATACGACCGAGTTCGTGGCTGGCGCCGGTGGAGGTGCCTGGGATGCCAGCGAGGTGTGGGCACCATCGCTCATCAAGCGCGGCGGGCTTTGGCACATGTTCTACAGTGGCCTCGATGCGGCCGGTAACCAGAGCATCGGGTACGCAACGAAGGCGAGCCTCAGAGCGGATGGAACTTCATGGCAGCGACGCACTACAGCCAGTGTGACAAGCTCCCAAGTGTCCTATATGGACCCAACGCCTCCCGTGCAACTGAGGGACCCGTTCGTGATTGAGGATCCGGACCTGCCGGGACGACTGCTCATGATGTACACGGCGAAGAACAACCCAGTACAATTGCCGTCGACTCCCGGCTACACGATTGGGCTTTCGCGAAGCGGCGTCGACATCAATACCTGGAACTTCCTGGGCCGCTACGTGGATACGGACTTGGCGCACAGCTTCGATGCGCAGGACGAGTCACCGCATACCTTCCGGGACCCCAATGTCTCGACGCATTGGCGACTGATGTGGACGGCGGCGTTCGCCAGCTTCACGCGCTCGGTCGATTTCGAACAGAACCTCCCCTCGGTGCTGCTCTCGACCACCTCGGCAGGATCATGGGGGAGCCTCACGCATCTCTACTCCTACACCCAGCAGGCCGTGGGATTCGGCTGGGCGGGTACGGAGTTTCTGCATACCGGAGAGTACCTTCAGCCACCGAACCAGCCGTTGGCTGCCCCGTTCAATTACACGGACTTCCTCGCCGGATATCTACAGGCCGGCGCCGTGAGCGGGATCCAGATCAGCAAGCTGACGTGGGGGGGCGTGGTCACAACATTTCCCGCTCATCAGGACTTCACTCTTGACCTATCATTGGCTGGGGTTGGGAGCGGAGGCACGAGCACTCCGAGTCGTCCATCCCTGCGAGCCAGGGCCGGGATCATCCGCTCTCCGGGTGTGTGCGCGACGGTCTTCCTGTCGAGCTCCGAGCCGGTCATCGTCGAACTCCTTGACGTCACGGGGCGAGTGGTGCGCGAACTGCTTCGACAGCGACTGTCCACAGGGGCGACGCCAATCTCCTGGGACCTGAAGGACGCGACCGGAGCGGCGGTGCGTCCCGGCATGTTCTTCGTGAGACTGAGGAGCCCGAGCGGAGAAGGAGTGACGCGATTCGCTGTCCTGCGTTGATGAACCGACCTCCGACGATCAAACACGAGCGAGAACTGCGCATCGTACTGTCGGTGTGCATCGTGGGAGTGTTCGCGCTCCCAACCCCCTTGCCGAGCCGAGCAGCCGGTGTCCCGGCGGCGGGTCCCGCGTCGCTAGCCACGGCGCGACCCTCGGAGGCTTGGGGATGCGATGCAGGTGGCAGGGTCCTTCGACAAGCGGTCGATCGCGATACTCTCTACGTGTGTGGGTCCTTTGGTGCCGCGGGGCGCAGCCGCGGCAAGTTCCTGGTGGTGGACACTGGCCGAGGAGCGCCCTATCCGACACAAGCCAACGTGGCCGGCAGGGTGCGGGTGATCCTCCCCGATGGAGGCGGTGGCTGGTACATCGCGGGAGACGTCGCCTCCGCCGGTGGACTGCCGCGATCGGGACTGGCGCATGTATTGGCGAATGGCGCTCCGGACGCGTGGGCTCCGGTGATCGACGGAACGGTGTTCTCCATCGCGCTGGCAGGGGGCACGCTGTACGTCGGCGGAGCGTTCGGCCACGTGGACGGAGAGCCGCGGAGCCATCTCGCGGCGATCGATCTCACCACGCATCGGGTGCTCCCCTGGCGACCGGAGCCGGATGACGCCGTGTACGCGATCAAGCTGTTCCACGACAGGATCTTCTTCGGAGGGGCGTTCATGGCCGTCGCGGGCCAGGCCCGCGCCAAGGCCGCGGCCTGGGATCTCGCTGCGGATCGTTTGCTGTCGTGGGCCCCGCAACCGGATGCCGACGTGCTATGCATCGAGGTCGTGGATTCGGTGGTCGTCCTGGGGGGCCATTTCGAATCGGTGTCCGGTGTCCTTCGGTTATTTGCAGCCTCCGTCTCCATCGCGGACGGAACGCTCCAGTCATGGGCCCCCCAGATCCATCGCCTCGCGCCGATCTTCCTCGACGGCGGTGCTCGGGTGAGCGCGATGTACGTCCGTGACAGCCTGCTCTACATCGGGGGATCGTTCGATCACGTGGGGGGACTCGAGCGCAATTCGATCGCTTGCGTGAACCTGCGTACCGGTCAGCCCACGGACTGGGATGCCCACGCGAAGTGGTTCTACGCGTTCGAGCTGCCTCAGTTCCGCAGCTTCTGTGCGAGCGGGGGCCGCCTCTATGTGGGGGGAGTGTTCGCGGAGCTCGGGGGCCGCGACTTCGGGCTCCTCCACTTTGGCCGGGTAGGCTACGCCGCCGCCCTTGACCTCCGTACTGGAGCCGCGACGGATTGGGATCCGCGCCTCGACCACAACGTCTGGGCCATCGGTTCCGATGGACAGCGGGTCGCCCTCGGGGGCGACTTCGCGTTGGCGTGGGACTGGGTCCATCGGACGAGCATCGCATCCTTCGACCTCACGACCGGCGCGCTCACGTCCTGGGACCCCCAACTGAATGGTTTGGTGTATCGGATGTGCATCCATGGGCGCACGCTCTACTTCAGTGGGGACTTCACCCGGGCGTTCGGGCAGCCCAGAGGGGGGTTGGCGGCGATCGATCTCGATTCGGGAGCGCTCAAGCCGTGGAACCCGTCCCCGGACATGAACGTGTGGGCGATCGATGCCGAGGATTCCGTCGTTCGGGTCGGTGGCGCATTCCGGGTGATCGGAGGCGTCACTCATCCCTATGTGGCCGCATTGGACCCGGAGACTGGCGCCGTGCTGCCGTGGAACCCCGCGCCCGACGATTGGGTCATGACCATCGTCCGTGGGAATGACGCGATTTACCTGGGCGGTATCTTCACGACCCTTCGTGGTCAGCCCGCACGGTTCCTCGGGGCCGTATCCCCGGACTCCGA
>JAHFBW010000283.1 GCA_023249845.1 Candidatus Eiseniibacteriota bacterium | reverse complement strand
GAATGGCGAAGTCGTCCATTGAGCTCTTGGGAGGCACGATGATCCGGCTGGAGGATCACATCCGCGAGGTACCGGACTTCCCGAAGAAGGGCATCCGGTTCAAGGACATCATGCCACTCCTCCAATCGCCCGAGGCGTTCCATGCCGCGATCTCGGCGCTGGCGTCGCGCGTCGAACGACCGGACGCCGTCGTGGGCATCGAATCCCGAGGGTTCCTGTTCGGCGCCCCGCTCGCGCTCCACTGGAACGTGCCGTTCGTGCCGGCTCGCAAGTTCGGCAAGCTACCGGGCGCGACGGTGCGCCAAGTGTATTCACTCGAATATGGGGAAGACACGCTCGAGTTGCACGCCGACGCGCTGCGCCGCGGCCAGCGCACCGTCGTCGTGGACGACCTGCTCGCCACCGGCGGGACCGCGCGCGCGACCGTCCAACTCGTGCGCCAGCTCGATGCGGACGTGGTGGCTGCGCTGTTCGTCATCGAGCTCGAGGGTCTTGGGGGGCGGGAGCGGCTGGCTCCGCTTCCGGTGCACGCCCTGTTGCGCATGCCCGTAGACGAGTAGCGCCCGTCGGAGGCGCCACTCGTCACGGGTCGGGTGCCTGCTTGGAGCCATGGGCCCACGCGGGCACGACTGCCGGGATCGGAGGGACTCGACCGGGACGAGTGCCCGCGTGCGCCCGGACGGGTTGGCCGCCGCTAGGCGGTGAGCACCACCAGGTGGCGCACCTTGCGGAACTCGTGCGTGTCGAGGATGCGTAGTTGGTAACCACCCGCCACCGGCTCGATCCGGTAGCTGCTGATCGGCTGTGCTGACAGCACGCGCACCTTCGAGGCCGAGATCGGGATCACAGTCTCCTGGTCCGTGTCGAGTGGCTTGAACGTGTTCTCGTCCACCTGGCCCGAGGCGTCGAGCGTCTTGCCGAGGCCCAGCACGCCGCCCTTCGCTACCACCGCGCCGTTCTTGAGCAGGTCCTTCCGCGAGCCGACGATGTAGAACACGGTGCCCAGCTCACGCCGGCGATCCTCGAGCGTCGAGTCCTGCGTAACGACCGTCGCGGTGAGCGTGGTGACTTCCGTGTGGAGCGAGTCCACCTGCACGCTCAGCTGCGCCACCATGGTCTCCTTGCTGGCGAGGCCCGTCTTCAACTGTGCCACCATGCGCTCGAGGCCGCTGGCGCGCTTTCCGCTCTTCTCCAGCCGCGCTTCGAGCTCCACGATGCGTTCGCGCGTGCGTTCGATACCCGACCGCAGTGCGGCGACGCGCGCGAGCGCATCATCCGCGCGATTCGGCGACAACCGGCTCTCGGCGGAGACGCCCGATGAACTCAGGTCGTTTTCGCCTTCGCCGAACGTGATGGCGTTGAGGCTGTCCTGGATGGCCGCGATGTCGTCGATCGCCGACTCGTATCGACGGTGCGTGGCATCCTCACGAGCGCGTGCTTCCTCGAGCGCGAGCTGCCCCTGGTGGTGTTGCACGTACAAGGCCGTGCTCAGGCCCGCCAACGCGAGAACGGCGATCACGAACAGGATGTTGTTCCGTCGCATGAGCAAGTCTCCGTGATAGGGTCTCGGGGAGAGAGTGGGCTCGTTGGGGAGGCGGGCCGCGTCGTGCCGTTCGATGAACGAGTGCGAAGCGGTTCTGGAGAGCACATTCACCATACCGGGGAGGCGAGTGAAGGTGTCCCGGCTTTCTAAAGACATCGCACTCGGCCCTGTGATCCTTCGCGTTGCTGAACGCGCCCGTACCGCCACTTGGCTCGAACGCGTCCTCGGATTGACGTCGCTCGGACAGGACCGCTGGGGCGATCCCGAGGGAGCACCGCTCGTCGTGCTGCGCGAAGTGCCAGGTGCGCGACGCGTGCCGCCCGCGGGAAGGCTCGGGCTCTATCATTACGCGCTGCGCCTACCGTCACGCGCGGATCTCGGCCGGCTCCTGCTCCATCTTGAGTCCCTCGGCGAGCCGTGGGCGGCCTCCGACCACCTGTTCAGTGAAGCGCTCTACCTCACGGATCCCGACGGCATCACGGTGGAGGTCTACGCCGACCGGCCGCGGGACCAGTGGGTGTGGCGCGGACGCGATCTCGTCGGCGCCATCGATCCGCTGGACACGGCGGGCGTCGTGGCGGCAGCGGCCGGAGGAACGTGGCGAGGACTCCCGGCGGGCGGTGACATGGGCCACCTCCACTTCTACGTGGGGGATCTGCGCGAGGCGGAACGCTTCTACGTGGAAGCGCTCGGCTTCGACGTGAGCACGCGAATGTTCCCGGGAGCGCTGTTCATCGCCGCAGGCGGCTATCACCATCATCTCGGTCTCAATGTATGGGCGGCGCATCAACCGGTCGCGGGGCCGGAGGACGCGGGACTCGACGAGTGGACGCTCGACATACCGTCGTCGCGTGATGCCGAGGAGCTGGTCGAACGCGCAGGGCGTGCTGGGGTGATCGTGGAGCGGGAGGGCGGTGCGCTGATCGCGGTGGACCGCTGGAACCTGCGCGTGCGCATCGTGACGGGGAACCGCTAGACTCCTTCGCCCATGCATCGTGCCCGCAGCCCCAAGCCTCCTGCACGTTCATCGCGTGCCACGAGTGGTCTTCCGCTCTGGGCTGCATTCTGTTTCCTGGCGTCGGGTGCGGCCGGGCTCCTCTACGAGGGCGTGTGGAGCAAGCAGATCTCCTACCTGCTTGGAAGCTCGCTCCACTCGGTGGCCGTGGTCGTCGCAGCGTTCCTGGGCGGGTTGGCGCTGGGTGCTCATCTGCTCGGCGGCCGACTCGCGCGAAGCGGCGACCCTGCGCGCCGCTACGCGCTGCTCGAGTTCGGCGTGGGCGCACTGGGCCTTGCCATCCTGCCTGCGCTCCGGCTGTTGGACGGACCCGTGGGCCAGCTTTATCGCTCACTCGGCGGGGAGGGCGCAGCATTCGGGGTTGCGCGAGTGGTGCTGTTGTTCGTGGTGCTCGTGCCGCCGGCAGCGCTCATGGGCGCCACACTCCCGGTGCTGGTCGCCCGCTGCGAGAGAGGATCCCTCGGTGCGGGGCTGGCGAGGCTCTACGCCCTCAACACATTCGGTGCAGTGGCCGGCTCGCTGCTCGGTGGATTCCTCCTCATGCCGAGATTTGGGCTCCTCGGCACGACGCTCGTAGCCTGCGCTCTCAATCTGCTGGCCGGCGTCGTGGCCTGGTTCGCGGCCGGCCCCGTCGCAACCTCGCGGGCGTCACCTCTCGGGGCGAGCGCGGAAGCCGCGCCGCCGCTGCTGCCGCGACCCGCGAGGCGCTGGCTCGGCGCCGTATTCGCGTTCTCGGGGTTCGCGGCGCTCGTGTTGCAACTGTCCTGGGTGCGGCTCTACGGCCTGATCCTCGGTTCCTCGGTCTACTCGTTCTCAGCGGTCCTTGGTGTCTATCTCGCCGGGATCGCGCTCGGTAGTGCCATCGCCGCACCGTTCCTGCGCCACGCTCGTTCGCCCGGCGCGCTCGCCGTGTGCCAGCTTGCCATCGCGGCAAGCGCCGCGGCCGGCGTGCACGCGTATCCCGGCCTGCCCGGGGGGATGCTCAGCCTTGGCGAACGCACGGGCGTTTCGTGGGGCGGCCTGCTCGTGGCACAACTGGGACTCGTGGCACCGGTGCTGCTGGTCCCTTGCGTGCTCCTGGGCGCGGTGTTCCCGCTCGCGACACGGTTGCTCCAGGAGGGTGGCAGCGGCCCGGCCACCGGTCGCGCGTACGCGCTCAACACACTCGGCACCATCGCGGGGTCGCTGCTGACCGGCTACTACCTGCTGCCGCGGCTCGGCGTGCAGGGCGGGGTGCTGCTCGCCGCATGCCTCTCCGGGGCCGCGGGACTCACGTGCCTGGCACTGCCCGGGATCGCGCGCCCTCGCCGCGCCGTGGCCCTTGCCTCTGGCGCCCTGGTGATCGCTGCGCTCGCGGCCGGGGCTTCGGCGCCGCGCTGGGATCCCATGCTCATGTCACTCGGGACCTATCGCCCGTTCCACGCGCGCAACCTGCTCCAGTCCTTCCGCAACGCAGGCGGGGTCGGCGACCCCACACGGCGGCTGGCCGCCGTGCAGCGCGTGCTCTTCTACGAGGAGGGGATCAACGCCTCGGTTCTCGTGGCCACGAACCTCGAGGGCAACCGGCGCTGGATGCGCGTGGGCGGCAAGATCGACGCCAGCACGGGAGACATGCTCACCCAGGTCCTCCTGGGACTCGTTCCGGCCACCATGGCCGAGCGAGGCGTGCGAACACTCATCGTGGGACATGGCTCGGGCGCCACGGCGGCGGCGGCCCTCGCGGCCGGCGTCGGGCCGACCGACATCGAAGAGCTGGAGCGCGCGGTGATCGAGGGTTCGCGCTATTTCCATGAACCCGCCGAGGATCCGCTTCGCGATCCACGAGTCGCATTGCACATTGAGGACGCGCGCACCCGCCTCATGCACGGCTCCGGCCGCTATGGCCTCATCATCTCGCAGCCCACGAACCCGTGGATCGCCGGCGTGAACAACCTGTTCACCGTGGACTTCTATCGTCGCGTCCGCGCCCGGCTCGCGCCCGACGGCGTGTTCGGGCAGTGGATCCAGCTCTACGAACTGTCACCGGACACGTTCCAGAGCATGCTCGGTGCGTTCTTGAGCGTGTT
>JAHFBW010000282.1 GCA_023249845.1 Candidatus Eiseniibacteriota bacterium | reverse complement strand
AGCCGCGGAACTCCTCGACGAATCGTGGCTGTTCCGGCCGCGGCCCGACGAGACTCATGTCGCCCATGAACACGTTCCAGAGCTGCGGTAGTTCGTCGAGCGACAGCCGGCGCAGCGTGGAGCCCAGCCGCGTTCGGCGCGGATCGTCCTTCACCGTCCAGCCGCTCCCGCGCGCTTCGGTGTCCACGCGCATGCTGCGGAACTTGAACATGCAGAACCGGCGGCCGTTCAAGCCCACTCGTTCCTGCGCGTAGAGCACCGGGCCCGGCGAGTCGAGCTTGACGAGGATCGCGAGCGCCGCCATGACGGGTGACAGCACGATCAGCCCGAGGCCCGAGCAGGCGAGGTCGAACGCGCGCTTCACCACCGCGTTCCAGCCCTGCTCGGGGCTCTCGGTGACCAGCACGACCGGCATGCCGTCGAAGTCCTCGACGCTCGGGTTCAGCCGGAACGCCTGCGTGAGGTCGGGCACGAGTCGCACCGCTACGGTGGAATCCGCGAGCAACGTGAGCGCCTCGGCCTCGGCCTCCCATTCGCGGCGCTCGAGCGCCACGTAGATGATCTCGGGCCGCACTTCCTGCAGTAGCCGCGGCAGCTCGGCCACCGCGCCCAGCACCGGCACCTCATAGAGACTCCTGCCAACGTCCGCGCGGTCGGCGGCGACCAGGCCATGCACGTGGAGCCCGAAATCCGCGTGGCGGCGGATCTTCTTCAACAGCATCCGCGCCGGCTCACCCGTGCCCACGACCAGGATGTGGCGCAGGTTCCGCCCGCGACGGCGAAGCTCGCGCAGCACGAGCCGCGCGCAGACGCGCACGCCGGAGAGGAGCAGCGTCGCGAGCACGAGGAAGATGCCGATCGCCGTGCGCGACAGCTCGCCGCGCGCGTAGAACGAGCCGACGCCCGCCATGGCGGCGACCACGACCATGGCCTGCGCGATGGCGAGCAGCTCCACGCCCAGTCGCGACGTGCGCGCCGAGCGGTAGAGGCGGAACGTGCGCAGCACGAGCAACGCCGTGGGCGTGAGCACGGCGCCGCTCCAGAGGTAGAGCGAGAGCGGGGGCACGCCGAGCGGGGTGGGCAGGCCGAGTGCGAGGAAGCGCAGCCAGTAGGCGCCGAGCCATGCGGCCGCGATGAGCACGGCATCCACGACGAACATGCCTGTGGCGAAGAGTTGCCGGCTGCGCGCGAACATGGCGGGGAGGGTAGAGGATGCGAGGCGACCCACAAAACAACGGGCCGAGCTATGCTGCGGCCGATGCGCGGCGCGTGGTGCGGGCGCTCCGAGGAGGTCACATGGCGGGCGGGGACCGGTGGGGGAGCGGCGAGCGCATGGCGCTCCCTCCGCTCGCGTCCGACTGCGCGGAGGGACGGCTCTCGTGAGCGGGAGCGCCCATTCCGAAGACGCCGCACCTCCGGTGCTCGCACGCACGCCACGGCTCCTGCTCCGCGAACTTGCGCACGACGACGCGGCGTTCATCATGGAGCTGGTGAACGATCCCGCGTGGCTGCGTTTCATCGGCGACCGCAACGTGCACTCACTCGAGGACGCTCGCGGCTACATCGACAAGATCCGTGACGGGAGCTACGCGGTTCACGCGTTCGGCCTGTGGGCTGTGACCGCGCTCGCGACCGGTGAGGCGCTCGGCATGTGCGGACTCATCAAGCGCGACACGCTCGAGCACGTGGACCTTGGCTTCGCGTTCCTCGAGCGCCATCGCGGCAAGGGCTACGCGCGCGAGGCCGCCCGCGCGGCGCTGGAACTGGCGCACGCGCGGTTCCGGCTCGTGCATCTCGTCGCGGTCACGAACCTCGACAACACGGCGTCGCAGAAGGTGCTCGAGAGCCTCGGCTTTCGCTTCGAGCGCCAGATCGACTGGGAAGCGTCGGGCGAGGTGCTCGCGCTCTACGCATGGGACCTGCCCGCGTGAGCGCCGCGCCCTGGAAGTCCGCGCTCGCGGGACAGTTCCTCGCCGCGATCGACATGCTCGACAACGCGATCCGCGCCTGTCCGCCGCGGCTCTGGGACGACCCCTCCGTGCCGGTGGAGCGCCGCTTCTGGTACCTCGCGTTCCACACGCTGTTCTGGCTCGACCGCTACCTCTGCGACGCACCCGATGCGCACGTGCCTCCGGCGCCGTTCACGTTGGGGGAGCTGGACCCCACCGGTGTCTACCCGGAGCGCGCCTACACGGTGGACGACCTGCTTGCGTACCTGGAGCGGGGCCGTGATCGCTGCCGTGCGATGCTGCGCGCGCTCGACGACGCGCGAGCGAGCGAGACGAGCACGTTCCGTTCGGGCGAGCTCTCCGTGCTCGAGATGCACCACTACAATCTGCGCCACGTCCAGCACCACACCGCGCAGTTGAACCTGCTGCTTCGCCAGGGTGGGGTGACGCCGCCCCGCTGGGTAGGCCGAGGCCGGGACGCCGGGTAGGGCGTCGTCCGGGGTTCCGCGAGGGCTCGCCGAACCCCCAGCCCCCGCGAACCCACCGAATTACCAGAAAATCGGCCAAATCCTGACAGAATAAGCTCTTGAGGCGGTGGTGACGGCTCCCGTATACTGCCCCGCTGCCTGCAGTTGCCCGCCCCCGCGGGCCAAATCATGTGGAAAGGAGCCCGTCATGGGCCTGCTTGAGAAAGTCGAGAATTCACAGATCAAGTCCGAGCGCCCGGACCTCCGACCCGGCTACACGGTCGAGGTCATGGTGCGCGTGATCGAGGGTGACAAGGAGCGCCAGCAGAAGTTCCGCGGCCTCGTCACCAACGTCCGGGGCGCCGGCATGCGCAAGACGTTCACCGTCCGGAAGATCTCGGAGGGTATCGGCGTCGAGCGCACGTTCCCACTTCACTCACCGACGCTCGCCAGCATCACGGTCATCCCGTCGGAGCAGAAGAAGGTGCGGCGCGCCAAGCTCTTCTACCTCCGTAAGAAGAAGGGCAAGGCCGCTCGCCTCAAGGACCGCACGGGAGCCACCGCGACGGCCGAGTGACGCGCTACCGCTGGCGCCGGCTGGCACGCGAGGAAGCGCTGCTCGCGGGTGAGCGCGCCACGGTGGCGGGAGTGGACGAGGCCGGCCGCGGGCCCTTGGCAGGCCCGGTGGTGGCGGCGGCCGTCGTACTGGACCTGACCCAGGACTGGGACGGCCTCAACGACAGCAAGCAACTCACCGCCGAACGACGCGACGAACAGTTCGCCCGGGTCCTGGCAGGGGCCCGGGCGTTCGCTTGGTCGGTGGCCGGCCCGCGCGCCATTGACCGCGTCAACATCCGTCGCGCCACGCATGCCGCCATGGCGCGTGCCGTGTCGCTGCTGCGCGTGATCCCCGAGCTGGTGCTCGTGGACGGACACGAGACCGTCGCGAGCATCGTGTGCGAACAGCAGGCCGTGGTGGGTGGCGATGCCCGCTGCCTCTCGATCGCGGCCGCGAGCATCCTCGCCAAGGTGGTCCGCGACCGCATCATGGAACGGCTCGACCGCGTCTGGCCGGCGTACGGCTTCGCGCGGCACAAAGGCTATGGCACGCCGGAGCACCTGGACGCACTACGAGCACACGGTCCGTGTCCGCTCCATCGCTGGAGTTTCGCGCCGGTGACCGAGCTGGAGTTGCCGCTCAGCTAGCGCGGTCCGCGCCCTCGCGTGCGTGCTACAGTCCCCGTTCCCCGACGACTCGCCCCCGCGGGAGATGGGCCATGGGTTCCGCTCAGGATCGAGGCCGCGCGGGCGAGGCGTTGGCCGCGGCGTATCTCGAACTGGTGGGCTGCCAGCTAGTGGCGCGCAACGTGCGCCTGGGTGGCGTGGAGGTGGACCTGGTTGTGGATGACGGATCGTCACGCGTGCTGGTCGAGGTGAGGCTCCGCTCGCGCGGCGACTACGGCGGCGCCGCCGAGACCCTCGACCAGAACAAGCGCACACGGCTCGTTCGCGCGGCGCACGCGCTGGAGCAGCAGGGCATCGCCCACCCGCGCGTGGATGTTGTCGCCATCGACCTGTGCGCCACCGGCGCCCGCCTCACGCACCACCGCAACGCGATCACCGGCTGATGGTCCGACTGCCCCGATTCGGCCGACTTCGATTGCCGCCGCTCACCGCGAACTGGCGGGCGCGGCTGCGCGCGCAGCGCGGCTGGTGGCGCCGCCGTCTGCGAGCGCTCGCAGGCGACCGCGAGGTGCTGTTCCCCGTGGCGGGCGGCGGCGTCGTCGCCGTGGAGACGCTGTCCGTCGGTGTCGGTCCGCGCATCGCCATCCTGCACGCCACCGCCGGCAGCGGCCACAAGAGCGCGGCGATCGCCATCGCGCGCGCGCTCGGGACGCTGGCCCCCGGCGCGCAGGTGCGCGCGGTGGACACGCTCGTGTTCGCGTCGCGCTTCTATCGCAATACGTACACGCAGGGCTACAACGCCATGGCGCAGCGCGCGCCGCAGCTGTGGGGGGCGCTCTACACGCTGTGGGCGCAACAGCGCGTGAACCGAAGTGCAGGCCCGGCGCGCGAAGCGCTCGACCGCCTGGCCCTGCGCGGTCTCGTGCGCGTCGTCGAGCGCGAGCGCCCCGATGCCATCGTGTGCACGCACTTCCTGCCCGTGGAGGCGCTCTACCCGATCCGCGGTCGCGGCCGCCTCGACGTG
>JAHFBW010000038.1 GCA_023249845.1 Candidatus Eiseniibacteriota bacterium | reverse complement strand
ACTACGCACGCGATCCGGACCGGGGCTCGTGTTGCGCTCGCCGGCGGACCTGGTGGGTGCGGAAGCGACGCGCGCCGCGGCGGTGGCGCTGTTGGACCGACTGGTGCGGCAAGGGCTCGCTCCGCCCGCTGGCGCGACGGCCCGGCTCACGCTCTACCGATCGCTCGAGGAGAAAGGGTTCCACACGCGCGACACGCATGCCGAACACGTCGCCGCCTCCGGCACCGGCGCCGGCGGGTCCGCACACGCCGCGCTGCCATTCGGCCGCGAGGCGCTCGACCTGTGGAGCGTGGCGGAGCTGCGGCTCGTGCAGCTCGGCGCGTCGCCGGAGTCCCGGTTCCTGCGGCCGGCGGCGACGCAGCTCGCCGGGCGGTTCGAGGGCGAGCCGCTCGAGCGCGCGGTCGCTCGGCTCTACTTTGGCGGGCTCTTGCCCGGGGCGGACGAGGCGGCGACACGCTCCGAGCACTGGCGGTCTCCACTCATCTCGATCCCGGCGTGCGCCCTGCTCGTGCGCGCGGTGTGGGAGAGCGCACCGGCAGGCACCCGCCGTGGCGCGCTGCTGGCGCTTGTCCGCCGAGACCCCCCGGGCACTCTCGACAGCCTGTGCCGCGTGGCCTCAGTCTCTGCACACGTCGTTGAGCTCCGTTACCGCATGCTAGCAGACTCGCTCTCGCACCTGGGCCGCGTCGCCCCGCGCCGCAGTGCGTGGGAGCCGTGGAGGCCGTCCCAGGGATTCCAGCGCGGCGTGTGCCTGGCGCATCGCGTCGGGCTCGAACAGGGCTACCTGTCGCGCCAGTGCGCGGTGCAGCTCGAGCGCGTGCACGAGGCCGGCGCGGATTGGGTCGCGCTCACTCCGTTCGCGTGGCTCGCAGATCCCAAGGTGCCCGAGCTGGGGAGCAGTTCGGATGCCGGCCCGGACGCGGAGACGGACGAGGCCGTGTGCGAAGCAGCCGCGCGAGCCCGGGCGCTCGGGCTTCGCGTGTGGCTCAAGCCCCATGTCTGGACGCGAGGCTGGGAGGGCGAGCTGGCGTTCACGCCCTCCGGCTGGCAGCACTTCTTCGCGCGTTACGAGACGCTGCTCCTCCACTGGGCGCTCCTCGCCGAGCGCGAACAGTGGGACGGTCTCTACGTCGGCCACGAACTCGCCAGCGCCACGGCCACCGACCCCGCGCGCTGGCGCGCGATGATCGGCGCGGTGCGCCGGGTCTACGGCGGGCTGCTCTCGTACGCCGCCAACTGGGACGAAGCCGCAACCGTCCCGTTCTGGGACGCGCTCGACCTGATCGGCGTGTCGTTCTACGCGCCGCTCGTGTCCTCACCGACACGCGACCCGCGCGCGCTCCGACGCGGCGCCGAGAAGGCGCTCGCCAACCTGGGCGCGCTCTCGCGCCGCGCCGGCCGTCCGGTGCTGCTTTCGGAGCTCGGCTACGCCCCGAGCCCTAACGCACCGGTCCGCCCCTGGGAGGATCCGCCGGGCGTGTCGGACGACGAGATGCAGCGCGCGTGCTACGAGGCCACACTCGCAGCACTCGAGCCGTGCGAGTGGGTGGCAGGCGCCTACTTCTGGAAGTGGGGGAGTTCGGCTGGACGTGAAGACGCGTTCGATCCCCGCGGGCGGCCGGCGGGCAGCGTGATGACGCAGGCCCTCAAGTCGTGGCAAGGTCGCCCGGTCCGAGTGCCCCGCGCCGAACCCTCGGCGCCGGAACGGGGCCGAAAGGGAGCGAGGCGGTGACGCGATCGGAACGCGCGGAGCGGCGGGGGGGACTGGGACGCGCGCTCGATCTGCTCGAGCGCGCCGGCAACCGGTTGCCGGAGCCGGCCACCATATTCGTGATCTTGGCATTGCTCGTGGTGGTGGCATCGTGGGTGGCCGCCCACCTCGGCGTGCAGGTGCCTCACCCTAAAGACGGCACCCCGATCCTCGCCGAGAGCCTGCTCACGCGAGCGAACGTGCGCCGCATGTTCACCGAGGCCGTGCGCAACTTCACCGGGTTCGCACCGCTCGGGCTCGTGCTCGTGGCCATGCTCGGCATGGGAGTGGCCGAGGGCAGCGGTCTTGTGGCGGCCTCGCTGCGCGGGTTCGTCACCCGCATCCCGCGCGCCTGGCTCACCGCCGCGATCGTGTTCACGGGCGTCAACGCGAACCTCGCCGCCGACGCCGGGATCGTCGTGCTGCCGCCGCTCGCCGCGCTGCTGTTCGCGGCCGCCGGGCGCCACCCGCTCGCCGGCATCGCCGCCGCTTTCGCCGGCGTCGCGGGCGGGTTCAGTGCCAACCTGCTGCCGAGCCCGCTCGACGCGCTGCTCGCCGGGCTGTCGCAGAGCGCGCTCGACGGCTCGCGCCTGCTGCCCGGCTACTCCGTTGCCATCCTCGGGAACTGGTATTTCCTCGTCGTGTCCACGTTCGTGCTCACCGCGGTGGGCACGTGGGTGACCGACACGCTGGTGGAGCCCCGACTGGGCCCCTGGCGCGGCGAGCGGGCGGTCGAGGCCGATGCCGCTGATCCGCGCGAGACGCGCGCGCTGCGTGCCGCGCTGCTCGCGTTCGCGGCGTGCCTGGTCGTGTTCGCGGTCTTGAGCCTCACGCCGTGGGCGCCGCTCAAGCTTCCGGAGGGCGCCGGGCTCGACGCCTACAAGCCGTTCTTCGAGAGCATCGTCGTGCTCGTCATGTTCATGTTCCTTGTGCCCGGGCTGGCCTATGGCATCACCTTGGGGAGCGTGCGCAGCGACAAGGACGTCATGCGGATGATGGCGGACAGCATGTCGAGCATGGGCACGTACATCGTGCTGGCGTTCGTCGCAGCGCAGTTCGTGAACTGGTTCTCGTGGTCGAACCTTGCGGCCATCCTCGCCGTGTCGGGGGCGCAGGCGCTCAAATCGCTCGGGCTGGGCGGGCCGCTGCTCATGGTCGGGCTCGTGCTCGTCACCGCGACGCTCAACCTGTTCACGAGTTCGGCGTCGGCCAAGTGGGCCACCATGGCGCCCGTGTTCGTGCCGATGTTCGTGCTGTTGGGATTCACGCCGGAGGGCACGCAGGTGGTGTATCGGATCGGCGACTCGTCCACGAACATCATCACGCCGCTCATGCCCTACATGCCGTTCATCCTGTCCTACGTGAAGCGCTACGACCCGAAGGCCGGCATGGGGACGGTGATCGCGCTCATGATCCCGTACTCGATCGCGTTCCTGCTGTCCTGGATCGTGCTGCTGCTGGTGTGGAACGCGATCGGCTGGCCCATCGGCCCCGGCATCTCGCTCTACATGAAGTGAGGGTGGAGCCTGAGGCGCGACTTGAATCACCGCTGGTAAGAGCTTGTCAGGACGTCGAAAGGCCGTGCGGTGCAACGGTCGCCATCGCCTGGTGAACCCGGATGAGACGGAAATGCCGAAGCGCCCCGGGAAGCTTCCCCGGGGCGCTTGGACTTCCGGTTTCCGCCGCGGGCGCGGCCGGCTGGCTAGCGAGAGAGCTCGATTCCCATCCCCCCGCCCGGTCGCGGCGCGGCCGCCGGGTCGGCGCTGCGGCTGGCGTCGAGCGCGCGGCGGATACGGGCCCGCGTCTCGAGCAGGTGGGCGCGCGTGTTGTCGCCCATCGGCGCCTCGGTGGCCAGCGCGCGAGCACAGCGCGAGTCCACGCGCGTGAGCGCCAGCCGGGCGAGCGCGCGTGCGTCATCCGGCGCGTTCGCCGGCGGATCCACGAGCAGCGTGGCGAGCTTGTCCACGTATGCGCGCTGCAGCTCGCGACGCGTGTGCGGACCTTCGAGCGGTCGGATCGCGGCCGGCGTCGCGCCACCCACCTCGCCCCAGATGGCGCGCGTGAGCTTGTCGAAGTGCTCGCTCATCCGGTACGCGTCGGCCGAGCGGGTCTCCTGCTCGCGCAGGCGCGCAAGCAGGGCTGGTGAGGTGACGGCGTTCATGAGCGTGGTCTGGATGGCGAGGACGCGGTCGTTCCAGCCGTAGTCCTGCCGGCCCGTGAACGTGCCGCCGGGCCCCATGCCCCAGTGCGACCAGCGGTTCGGGGCGAGACGCTCGAGCAGCTTCGCGGGCGCCGCCATGGCGTCGGTCGCCCACACGCGTGCGGACAGGAAATCCAGCGCTTCGCGCTGCTTCGCCGCCGGCACGGGATCCACCGGATCGCGCTCGCCGGGCTGACCGCGCTCGACGCGCGACATGTAGGAGCCGCCCACGTACTTGACCGCCATGCCCGCGGCGATGGCGTACTGCGCCACCATGCTGTCCATGGCGCGCCGCAGCGCCGTCAAGTCCCCTGACTTGCCGACCACGCGCTCCTCGAGGCTCGGCGAACGCCACAGCTTTGCCAGGTAGGCCGTGCGGTCCTTCGCGAACTGCAGCGGATCGTCGCCCAGGTCGTAGATGTTCGAGCGCGGATCGGGCGCGTCCGAGGGGTACGTGTCCTCGTCCGTCGAGTACTCGTGCCCGGCCTGCAGCGACTCGTCCGCTATCTTCCGGGCGAACGCATAGTCCGCGTCGGGCGTCGAGGCGCCGCTCGGCGTGTAGCCGTAGCGGATCGCCCACAGGTCGTACGTGCCCGCGGTGGTCGTGTACCAGTCGCCCTGCTTCGCGCGCGAGTAGTCGATATTCGGGCTCGGGTACTCCATCACCGACGAGTAGAGCCCGCGGGCGCTGGTGAACGACTGGTCCTGGAGCTGCGCGTAGGGCGTGCTCGTGCTGGAGCGGAAGTTGTGCCGCAGACCGAGCGCGTGGCCGACCTCGTGCAGCGTGGCCCACTCCACGGCGGTCTTCAAGAACGCGTCCGGCACAGGGCTTCCGGGCTCGAGCGAACCGTCCATGAGCAGCGACAGGTGTTGCAGCTCGCCGGCGCCGGCCAGCGCGTCGCCCGCCATGCACAGGTGGTCGAGCTTCACGCCCGGCGGCAGGGCCTTGAGCGCGTTCTCAGGCAGCGCGCTCTCCGCGATGGTCTCGGGGCCCGCGAATCGGCGGTAGTTGTTCGCGAAGCTCTGGAACATGCTCGCCTCGAACAGGATGTCCGAGTCGAAGATCTCGCCCGTGCGCGGATCCGCGCGCGAGGGGCCGATGGCGCCGAAGCTCGGCTCGTTCGACGTGATCCAGCGAATGGTGCTGTAGCGCACGTCCTCGGGATCCCAGTCCGCGTCGTCCTTGGGCGGGTCCTTCGCGATGATGGCGTTCTTGAAGCCCGCGAGCTCGAACGCCTTCTGCCACTTCTCGACGCCCTCCTTCACCCACGGACGGAACTTGTCCGGCACCGTCCAGTCGATGTAGTAGACGATCGGCTTCACAGGCTCGCTCAGGGCCGCACTCGGATCCTTCTTCTCGAGCCGCCAGCGGTGGATGTTGCGCAGCCAGAAGCTCTCCTTGTCGTCGCGCCCGAAGTCCTTCGCCGCGTCCAGGAAGAAGCCGACGCGGTTGTCGGCGTAGCGCACCGCCATCGGGTTCGCCGGCAGGCGGGTGAACGAGTAGTGCACGCCGATCGGGATGTAGCGGTTATCCGGAACGGCGTCGAGGCTCAGGCGCGAACGGTCGTTCGGCGTGAACGTGAGCGTGGCCTCGAGCTCGGTGTTGTCGGGGAACGTCTTGACGCTGCCGAGCGTGGAGCGCTCCTTGTCGAAGCGCACGCCGACGTTGCTGAACGCGCCCTTCAGCTGTTCGCTGAGATCGGTGACGTCGGACAGGAGCAGGCCGCCGAGGTCGATCAACACGGCCTTGCTGGAGTCCTGCTCGCTCTCGATCTTGAACGACTGGACGATCGAGTTCGCGATGCTCAACTCGCGCGCCTTGTCGATCGGCGTGTCCTTCGGCGAGCGGAGCCAGGTGTTGACATGCATGAGCAGGATGCGGTCGCCGTGGCGTTCGAACTGGAGCATGCGGTCGTCGACCGGCAGGCCGCCCAGGACGAAGTTCGAGCCGATGCCGCGCGACAGGCTCACGACGTAGAGGAACGGCTGGTTCAGTTGCTCCTTGGACAGCTCGAGATACAGGTTGTCGCGTTTCTTCCACAGCGTGAAGAAGCCGGCCTTCTTCTCGGCCTCCTTGGTGAGTTTCGACCACTCGCCGAAGGGTTTCTCGGGCGCGGCGGCCGCGGCGGCCGCGGCGGGACCTCCTGCGCCTCCGTGCTTCCCCTTTTCCTTGGGCTTGTCGGCGGCGCTGGCGGTGGCCGCCACGCCCAACAGCGCCAGCATCATGACGAGTCGGTGCGGCACGGAGCTTCGCATCGCGGGGCTCTCCTTCAAGGCGGAGGCGACGCCTGATCGGGCGTCGCAGGTTAAACGGAGACCGGTCGTCACCCGCGAACGGGTCTCGACCAGGGGACACGACGGGACCTCGACACCTTCGAGCGTTGAAGCTAGGTCAGGGCCGCGCCCGCCCCAACGCGGCCGCTACGGGCGCGGCAATCACCGGGACCGGCGGGTGGCGTCGCGCCCCGGCGCCGTGCGTCGGCCCGTGCCGGTGCGACACTGGGCGCGCCACTTTCGTGCCGCGCGTTTCGACCCCGCCGAGGCCCGCCGGTCGGACCCGGCGCCGCACTCGGGGAAATCCACTGCGTCCGCCCTGTGGGTTGCGGCACCGTGCCGGAGCCCGGCCCGCTGTGGCCGCGGCCTCGATTCTCCGACCGCTTTCACGAGAGGGAACCCATGCCCCTGCACGCGATGCGGTCGCGCCGCCGCCTGGCCGCGCGACTCCTTCCGCTCGCCGCCCTGATCCTGTCCATCGCCCTTGCGCGGCCCTCCGCCGCTTTCGAGCTTGCGACCCACCTGGGTGGTCACGAAGCCGCCACGGACACGAGTCACGCAAAGCCCGACACGGTGAAGGCGAAACCCTCCTCCGACACGTGGTACGTGAACCAGGCCCACGGCCCTGCCGACACCGTGCGCTTCGAGGTGCACGAGGGCACGTGGATGTCGGTGGACGTGAGCCCCGACGGGAAGACGCTCGTGTTCGACCTGCTCGGCGACCTCTACACGCTCCCGATCGCAGGTGGCACCGCCCGAAGGATCACGAGCGGTCCAGCCTGGGACTATGGCCCCCGCTGGTCGCCGGACGGCAAACGGCTCCTGTGGACGAGCGATCGCGGCGGCTGCGACAACGTCTGGGTCGCCGACGCGAACGGCTCCCACGCGCGACCGGTGACGCGCGAGAAGCTCGTCATGAACCAGGGCGCGTGGAGTCCGGACGGGGAGTGGGTGGTGTGCAAGAAGCGGCTCACCGACTACAGCTCGCTCGGCACCGCGGAGCTGTGGATGGTGAACGTGCGCGGCGGTTCGGGCGTGCAGGTGACGGCCAAGGGCGAGCTTCCCGAGGCGGGGGAACCGCTGTTCTCGCGCGACGGGCGCTACATCTACTTCAGCGCCCGCCCGAGCCGCTACGCCTACGACCGGAACGTGTTCGCCGGCATCTACCAGATCCGGCGCTGGGACCGGCAGACCGGTGAGTCCACCACGCTCACCGATGGCTACGGCGGCTCGTGCCGCCCGGTGCTCTCACCCGACGGCCGCACGCTCGCGTTCGTGCGGCGCGACCGGTTGAAGACCGTGCTCGGCTTGCACGACCTGGAGCGCGGCACCGAGCGCATCCTGTGGGATGGGCTGGACGACGACTTGATGGAAAGCTTCGCGTTCAACGGCGTCTACCCGTACTTCGCGTTCACCCCGGACGGCAAGTCCATCGTCGTGAGCGGCGGCGGACAGCTGAACCGCGTGGACGTCGCGACCGGCGAGGCGAAGCGCATCCCGTTCACGGCCTCGGTGGAACAGATCGTGTCGCGCGCGTTGCGCTTCCCGCGCGATATCTCGAGCGAATCGTTTCGCGCCCGCATGCTGTCGTGGCCCACGTGGAGCCCGGACGGCAAGCGCGTCGTGTTCGCCGCGGTGGGCAGCCTATGGACATTCACGCCAGGCCAGGGCTCGCCACGCAAGCTCCCCACGTCGGGCGGGCTCGCGTACGCCCCGGCGTGGTCGCGCGACGGCCACCGGCTCGCGTACGTATCGTGGAACGACAACGAGGGCGGCCACCTGTGGACGATGGGCGCGGACGGCGGGGGCTCGAGGCGCGTGACGACCGTGCCCGCGCAGATGGCGAACCCAGCGTTTTCGCCGGACGGCACGCGCATCGCGTTCATTCGCGGCGACAACGCGCCATTTCGCGGCCACGACCTCGGCGACGAGAACTCGGTCGAGATCGTGTGGGTGGCCGCGAGCGGCGGCCCCGTGCACCACGTCACCGATACTCCGAGCCGCGGCTCGGCGCGGCGCATGCCGCGCGTGTTCTGGGACGCGAAGGGCGAGCGGCTGTTCTACAACCAGACCGATTTCACGGGCCCGATGCAGGAGAAGACGAGTCTCTACTCCGTCCGGCTGGACGGCACCGACCGGGTCGAGCACCTCAAGTTCAAGTTCGCCGAGGAGATCGTGCCCTCGCCGGACGGCCGCTGGGCAGCCTACACGGAGCAGTTCAACGCCTACCTGACGGCGCTGCCCGAGGCGGGTCGGCGCACGGTGGAGATCGGTGGCGAGGACGGCCCCGTCCCCGTGAAGAAGTTCACGTCGGACCAGGGCGCGGACTGGGTGAACTGGACCGAGGGAGGTAAGAAGCTGTCGTGGTCCTACGGGCCCTCGCTCTATCGCGTGAGCCTCGACTCCGTGCTCGCGTACTGGGACCGAATGGCGCTCGAGGCCGGCGCCAAGGCGGAGCCGACGCGGCAGGATGCCGCGGCTGACAGCGGCAAGAAGGCGGCAGCGCCGCGGGTGCCGACGGACACGCTCGGCGTGGCGCTGTGGCTGCCGCGCGCGAAGCCGAGCGGCACGTTCGCACTCACCGGCGGACGGCTCATCACCATGCGTGGTGACGAGGTGATCGAGGACGGCACGATCGTCGTGGAGGGCAATCGCATCACGGCCGTGGGCCCGTCCTCGCAGGTGAAGGTGCCGGCCAGTGCGCGCACGTTCGACTGCCACGGCCGCACGCTCATGCCCGGCATGATCGACACGCACGCGCATCTTCACTACAACACGCTCGACATCCTGCCCGAGAAGGAGTGGGCCTACTGGTGCAATCTGGCGTTCGGCGTCACCACGACGCACGACCCCTCTGCCAGCAGCTACGCCGTGTTCACTCAGAGCGAGATGGTCGAGGCTGGGGTCGCGAAGGGGCCGCGCACCTGGTCCACGGGCTATATCCTTTACGGCGCGGATGGCCCCGGGAAAGCCACGGTCAACAGCCTCGAGGACGCGAAGAATCACCTGCGCCGCATGAAGTCGCTCGGGGCGTTCTCGGTGAAGAGCTACATGCAGCCGCGCCGCGAACAGCGGCAATGGATCATCGACGCGGCGCGCGCCGAGAGCATGCTCGTGGTGCCGGAAGGCGGCGGCAATCTCGAGATGGACCTGTCCATGGTCGTGGACGGGCACACCTCGAACGAGCACGCGCTGCCGGTGACGCCGATCCGCGACGACATCGCGCAGCTGTTCGGCCACAGCGGCACGGTGGAAACGCCGACGCTGCTCGTGGCGTACGGCGGACTCTCGGGTGAGCACTGGTTCTATCAGCACGAGGCGCCCTACAAGCACGAGAAGCTGCTGCGCTTCTTCCCACGAGGGCCCCTGGACGCGCGCTCGATCCGCCGACCGGTGATGAGCGTCGACGGCGACTGGCACCACTTCAAGGTGGCGGAGGGCTGCAAGCGCATCTTGGACCGCGGCGGCCACGTGAGTCTCGGCGCGCACGGCCAGCTCCAGGGCCTCGGGCCGCACTGGGAGTTGTGGGGGCTCACGCAGGGCGGCATCTCGAACCACGACGCACTCCGCTGCGCCACGCTGACCGGCGCGTGGGAGCTCGGCATGGACAAGGACCTCGGCAGCCTCGAGGTCGGCAAGCTCGCGGACCTGGTCGTGATGGATCGCAACCCGCTCGAGCAGATCCGCAACAGCGACTCGATCCGCTGGGTGGTGAAGAACGGCGAAGTGTTCGATGGCGACACGATGAGGCAGCTGTGGCCGGTCGAGCGCCCGGCGCCACGGTTCACGTTCCAGACGCTCGGCGGCGGTGAGCCGAAGGCAATGCCGCTGCCGTGACCACCCAAACGGACGAATGCGGGCGGGCGCCAGCGAATCGCGCCCGCCCGTCGTCATTCGCCACGCGAGCCCACGACGCTCAGGCCCGCGCGCCTCACGCGCACGCGGCGGAACAGGTCCACGAGGCCCAAGGCTGCGTAGAGCAACACGAGCGGCTCCGCCGGGACCCGCATGCGGAGCGCGCCCCAGAACACGATCGAGCCGAAGCTGAACCACGCGATCACCCACAGCGGCAGGAGCTGGAAGTGACGCCGTGTCCACCGCAGCGTGCGCGCCAAGCCCCAAGCCGCGCTCGGCAGCACGACGAGCGACCACAGGAGCAACGGGTCCAGGGCACCGAGCACCCGGTCGGGGAGCGAACCGGTGCGGAACCAGCGGCCGGTGCTCTTGGTGAGCGCGGTGAGCCGCCAGAAGCGCGAGAACTTCGCCCAGGCGACCCGCGGCCAGTCGCGCCAGCGTGACAGACCGAACGCGATCGCCTCGCGGTTCGCGATCCGGTCCACCTCGGCCTCCGAGTGATTCCGAAAGCGCGACTTCCACGGTTCTCGCTCCGCCGTGCTGATCGCGTTGCCGCGCAGCGCCGGGTCGTCCCAGACCACGGGATTGTTGGCATCCAAGAGCGTGCGCCCGCCGCCGGTCGTGATCGGGATCCAGTCGTGCAGCACGATCGCGTTCCGGATCGTCCACGGCGCGATGCTGAGCGTCACCGCGAGCAGCAGCAGCGCCACCTGCCGCGCTCGATCGCCGCGGCGCACGGTGAGCCCGAGCGGCGCCCAGGCCCAAGCCGCGACGAGTACCGGCAGCGGCAACGCCGTGGGGCGGGTGAGGCACGCGAGCCCCCACAGCAGACCGGTGCCGACCGCGCGGCCGGGCCGCGGAGTCTTCAACCACTCGACGCTCGCGACCAAGGCGAGCAGCACAGTCACGCAGAATAGGTTCTCGGTGAGGAGGTAACCCGAGAAGAACACGAGCAACGGGTGGAAGACCGCGAGCCAGCCCGCGAGGCGGCCCACCGGAGAGCCGAACAACGTGCCGCCGAGAGCACGCACGAGCATGGGCACCAGCGCGCCGAGTGCGCACTGCAGCATGAGCGCCGCAAAGTAGAAGTGGCCGGTCGCGCGATAGACGAGGCTCACAAGCCAGGGCAATGCCGGCGCCTTCGCGGTGGGGTAGAGGCCGCCGGCACCCGTGAACTGGAAACCCGCTCCACGCGCCAGGTTCCAGCCCAGGTCGTCATATGCGATGGAATCCGACGACGGCCGCGCGCCGATGTGATGCACCGCCACTACGTAGAGCACGCGGAGTACCAGCGCCGCGGCGAACATCAACCAGGCCTCGCGTGAGGGCAACGAGATACGCGCCGGGCGATGGCGGCCCGTTCCCGGAGGCGTCTTCGACGCGCGTTGGATCATGAGCTGCATCGTAGCAGCGGGTGGCGTCGCACGAGAGCCTCTCCGGCGGCAAACCGGGTCGGGATCGTGCGACGGGATGCCTCGCGCCGCAAGCTGCCATGCGCGAGACGTCCTCCGCGTGCGCCCTGCAAGGTGGGGCGGTTCCCGCGAACCTGACGTGGCCGCGGCACGGTCGCTGGACCCGCGGGAATCGCGCGTGGATCGCGCCTCCCGGTGATAGTGCGACGAGCGGCGCTGCGCTGGCGTGACCATTGCTCCCCGTCTCCTACGAGCAAGGCGGAACGCCGCCCGTACCGGCTATAGGAAGCCTGCCGGACGGCAGGTGCGGCAGCCGGGCTCGAGGAGAACCGGGACATGGATCATTACATCCCCAAGCGGCGGATCCCCATCCACTATTGGAGCGCCGATGTCGGGGCGGCCGAAGGCCAGATCTTTCTCGACCTCGACCCGTCAGGCACCCGTCACCAGACGATCCTCGCCAAGCTCAACTCACCGTCGCGGTTCCTTCCCGTGGCCACGGGACCGGACGGCCGGATCGAGCTCGTCAGTCGCGTGCGACTGTTGAGACTCGTGCCGGGTCCGGACGTGCTCCACAGCGACGTGTTCACGCGCGGCTTCGCGCCGTCGCGTGAGGAGGATGCGGAAGTATGGCTGACCGACGGCAGTTCGGTTACAGGACGCGTCTGGATGCCTCTGGAGCGACCGACCCAACGCATCTCCGACTTCATGAACCAGCGGGGACGGGAATTCTTCGTCCTGCTCAAGGGTCGCGAGGTTCAACTGGTGAACGCGGCGGCGGTGGCGCGGATGGCCATCGCGGAAAGCGCCGGCGCACCCCTCACTTCCCCCGGTTCCCGGATGATGGAGCCGATGCCGACCGCATGACCCGTTGACGGCGGCGCCCCGAAGGCGCCAGGCAGACCCGCCTTCGAGCGGGTGACGCGGGTCACCTTGGACCCGCAGAGACCGGCGATCAGGATCCGGACCTCGCGTCTGGCCTGGTCGCCGGGTGATTTTGCGGCCTCGCGGCACGCGCGCTAGTTTCGCGTGCATGACCTTTCTCCGCGTCGCGTTCGTCCAGGGCCGGCCCCGTTTCGGCCGTACGGAGGCCAACCTCGACCACGGACTGGCGCTCGCGCGCACCGCGCAAGCCGAGCTCGTCGTGCTCCCCGAGCTGTGGTCCACGGGCTACGTGTTCTCGTCGCACGAGGAGGTGGCCTCGCTCGCCGAGGACGCGCGACGCGGTGCCACCGCGACCCGTCTCGCCGACGCCGCGCGCCGGGAACGGCGCCACTACATCGCGGGCTTCGCCGAGGTGGCACGCGGTCGCTTCTACAACAGCGCGATGCTCGTGGGTCCGCGGGGCGTGCGCGCGGTCTACCGGAAGCTCCACCTGTTCGAACGTGAGCGCGAATGGTTCTCGGCCGGCGACCTGCCGCTCGCGGTCAACCGCGTGGGTCCGGCGCGCGTCGGCATGCTCATCTGTTTCGACTGGAGGTTTCCCGAGGCCGCGCGGGTACTGGCGCTCCTGGGCGCCGACCTGATCGCGCATCCCTCGAACCTCGTGTTCCCGAACGCCCAGGAGGCGATGCGTGTTCGCGCGCTCGAGAACCGCGTGTTCACGGTGACGGCAAACCGGACCGGCATCGAGCGCCGGCCCGGCGACACGGTGACGTTCACCGGCCGGAGCCAGATCGTGGACCCCGACGGCAGGGTCGTCGTTCGGGCGGGAAAGGCCGAACAGGTCGCGCACGCGGTTCACATCGACCTCGCGCGCTCGCGGCACAAGCGGCTCACCGCGGCGACGCCGCTGTTCACGAACCGTCGTCCCGAACACTACGGCGTGCTTGTGCGGCGTTCCTGACCATCGAGCGGCGGCCCGCGCGACTTGCCGCGAGTCGAGCCGACCCACCACACTGTCGCGTCCGCCGCACGCCGACAGACCCCGGAGGACCAGCCTGTGTCCACGACCGCGACCCCGACCGGCACCAGCGAACGCGAGCTCGCCGAGTTCCTCGAGCGCTTCGTTGCCGAGATGCGCCCGCTCGAGCTCAAGCGCAACGAGGCGTCGTGGCTTGCGAACACCACCGGCGAGTCGCGTTATGAAGAGGAGAGCGCGCGGCTCGACTCCGAGATGCGGCTCGTGCTAGCGCGCCGCGAGTCCTACGCACTTCTGACTCGGCTCCGGGAGCGTGGTCCGCTCGCCGACCCGCTGCTCGACCGCCAGCTCGAACTGCTGCACAACGACCACCGGGCACGCCAGCTCCCGCCCGAGATGATCGAACGCCAGGTCCAACTGGAGAAGAGCCTCGAGGGCCGGTTCAACCGGCACCGCGCCAGGCTCGACGGCCGCGAGGTCACCGACAACGAACTGGTGGACGTGCTTCGAGATTCCGACGACGCGGCGCAGCGCCGGCAGGCATGGGAGGCCAGCAAGCAGATCGGGCGCGAAGTGGAGTCCGAGCTGCTCACGCTCGTGCGGTTGCGCAACGAGGGGGCGCGATCGCTCGGGTTCTCGAACTACTACTCGATGGCGCTCGAACTCGACGAACTCGACGAACGCGAGCTGTTCACGCTGTTCGACGAACTCGAGCGCGAGACCACGCCGTTGTGGAAGGAGTACAAGGGTGCGCTCGACCGCCGACTTGGGGAGCGCTTCGGCGTCGCGGAGGAGGCACTCAGGCCCTGGCACTACGCCGACCCGTTCTTCCAGGAGGCGCCGGCCGCCGAGGTGAGCCTCGACCCGTTCTACGCCGGCCAGGACCTGGTGGCGCTCACCGAGCGCTACTTCGCGGCGGTTGGCTTCTCGATCCACGACACTGTGCGGCGCTCGGACCTGTTCGAGCGGCCGGGCAAATGCCAGCACGCGTTCTGCATGAGCATGGACCGGGGCGACGACGTGCGCGTGCTGTGCAACGTGCGCCCGACCGAGCGCTGGATGGGCACGCTGCTCCACGAGTACGGGCACGCCGTCTACGACCTGCACGTGGACCGGGCGCTGCCGTGGTGGCTGCGCACGCAGGCGCACGTGCTCTCCACCGAGGCGAGCGCGATGCTGTTCGGCCGGCTGTCCCGGAACCCGGTATGGCTCCGGGAGTGGGCGCGCGCCGACGCGGCCGAACTGGCGAAGTCCGCCGAACCGGTCGCGCGCGCGGTGCGACGGCAGCTTCTCGTCCAGACTCGCTGGGAGATGGTCATGGTGCACATGGAGCGTGCGCTCTATCGCGATCCTGACCAGGACCTGCGCGCGCTGTGGTGGGACCTGGTCGAGCGCTTCCAGTGGGTGCGGCGTCCCGAGGGCCGGAATGAGCCCGACTGGGCGACGAAGATCCACTTCAGCGTCGCGCCGGCCTACTACCACAACTACCAACTCGGCGAGATGCTGGCGTCGCAGCTCCAGAATCATCTCCTCGATCGGATACTCGGCGGTGGAGCCGACGTGTGGGAGCGCTACGTACACTCGCCGAAAGTTGCGGAGTTCCTCGTACGCGAGTTCTACGCCGCCGGACGGCAGTGGAACTGGCGGCACCTCACGGCGCATGCCACCGGTCGGCCGCTCGAGTCGCGTCCGTTCGTGGACGAGCTCGCGGGGCGTTCGTCCACGTGAACGCAGGGCCTGCGCGTCCGCTCGCGGGGCTCACCGTGCTGGACCTTTCCCGCGTGCTCGCGGGTCCTTACGCGACGCAGCTGCTCGGCGACCTTGGGGCCACGGTGTGGAAGGTGGAGCGGCCCGGGAGCGGCGATGAGACGCGCGCGTGGGGCCCGCCGTTCGTGGGCGAGGCGAGCGCTTACTACCTGGCGGTGAACCGCAACAAACGTTCGGCAGCGCTGGATTTCGAGAACTCCGTGCAGTTGGCGGTGGTGCGCCGGGCCGCGGCGCGTGCCGACGTGGTGGTGGAGAACTTCCTGCCGGGCGCGCTCGAACGATTCGGGCTCGACGCCGCGACCCTCCGCCGCGACCGACCCGAGCTGGTCGTGTGCAGCATCACCGGGTTCGGCCAGGACGGGCCCTACGCGGACCTGCCGGGCTACGACGCCGTGCTCCAGGGGTGGGTGGGGCTCCAGAGCGTCACCGGCGAGCCGGATGGTCCGCCGCTCAAGGTGGGAGTGGCGTTGATCGACGTGCTCTCCGGCATACACGCGGCCGCGGCGATCCTTGGCGCACTCGTGGGGCGGTTCCGCACGGGTGCCGGCGCGCACCTGGACGTCGCGCTCTCCGAGGTCGGCATCCACGCGATGGTGAACGTCTCGCAGGGGGCGCTGTCGACGGGACAGCCGGCGCGACGCCACGGCAACGCGCACCCGCACATCGTGCCCTACCAGACGTTCGCCGCCGCGGATGGACTGTTCGTGCTCGCGGTGGGCAACGACGCACAATGGCGCCGCGTGTGCGAAGCGATGGGCGAGCCCTCTCGCGGCAGCGATCCGCGCTGGGCAGCGAATCCGGGACGCGTGCTTCACCGCGCGGATGTCGTGGGCTGGCTCGCGGGCCGTTTCGCCGCGGAGCCGTGCGCGGTCTGGTTCGAACGCTTCCGGTCCGCGGGTGTTCCGGCGGGGCCCGTGCGCGACGTGCGCGAGGCGGTGAGCGATCCCGCGCTCGCCGCGCGCGGCATGGTGGCGCCGCACACACTCCCCGACGGGCGCGTGACACCGCTCCTGTCGCTGCCATGGCGGATCGACGGTGAGCGGCCGCCCGTGTCGCTGCCGCCACCGGCGCTCGGCCAACACACCGACGAGTTCCTCGCCGAGTTCGGCTAGCGGACCGCGGAGGCCGCAGCATTGCGGCTGTCGCGGGGCGGTGCGATAGTGCCGTCAAACGCACACCGTCGCTCGTCCCCATCCGGGGACGTCCCATCACGTTCAAGGAGTCCACATGTCCGGAACCACCTCCGACGCCAAGCCGCGCGGCCTCGATGGCGTGGTCGCCGCGCAGACGCGCATGAGCCACGTCGACGGCCAAAATGGCGTGCTCATCATCGGTGGCTACGAGCTCAAGGAACTGGCCGGCAAGGTCACGTTCGAAGAGGCAGCGCACCTACTGTGGAAGGGACGGCTGCCGTCCAAGGAAGAGAAGGACGAGCTGACGCGGGCCATCGCGACGCAGCGCGCACTCCCGGTGAACACGCTCGAGGTGGTGCGCGAGGCGGCAAAGAAGGGCGCGCCCCCGATCGACGCGCTGCGCATGGCGTGCGCCACGCTGTCGCTCGATCTCCGAAACCCGAACGACATCTCGCCCGGCGCGGATTTCGACAACGCGAAAATGCTGGTGGCGCGTTTCCCCACTATCATCGCGGCGCACACGCGGTTGCTCGCCGGTCAGGAGCCCATCGCTCCGCGTGCCGATCTGTCGTTGGCCGCGAACTTCCTCTACATGATCTTCGGCAAGGAACCGGATCCGATCGCGGCCAAGGCGCTCGACGTCTACTGGGTCACGGTCATCGACCACGGCATGAACGCGTCCACGTTCGCGGCCCGTGTCATCGCCAGCACCCGCTCGGACATGGTGAGCGCCATCACCGGCGCCATCGGCGCGCTTAAAGGTCCGCTGCATGGTGGCGCGCCGGGACCGGTGCTCGACATGCTGCTCGACATCAAGTCGGCGGACAACGCCGAGCCCTGGGTGCGAAACGAGCTGGCCGCCGGCCGGCGCATCATGGGGTTCGGGCATCGGGTTTACAAAGTGCGTGACCCGCGTGCCGAGGTGCTCTCGGCCGTGGCCGAGGAGATGGGTGGCGCGGTGCTGCACGACAAGCACCTGTTCGACCTGGCGCGCGAAGTCGAGCGCACCGTGCTGCGCGTGCTGGACGACGTGAAGCCCGGCCGGAACTTGAAGACGAACGTGGAGTTCTACACCGCGCTCGTGCTGCAGTCGCTGGGCCTCCAGCCGAGCACGTTCGTGGCCATGTTCGCCTGTGGCCGCTGCGCGGGCTGGGCGGCGCACGTCATCGAGCAGCACGCCGAGGACCACCTGATCCGGCCGATGTCCGAATACATCGGCCCAAGGGGACTCACCGTCCCGCGCTGACCCGCGCACGAGGCTTGGCTTGGGCCTTCGCGCCGCTCCCAGAAGGGGCGGCGCGCTCGCTTGGGCCCCGGCGTCTCACCGATGACCGCTGGCCCGCGTCGGACATCACGGGCGCCTGCCCTGTCCCGAGCGGTGCACTCTTGCTGCCGCCATCCTTCGAGTGAAGTCTTCAGGGCTGGGCATGATCGTCACGGCCACAACGAGTTGTGTCGCAGTCACTCGCGGCTCGCAAATGCTGGACCGCGACTTGCTGCTCGAGCCGGCAGGGTCCGTCGCTCCCCACGACCAGGCCCACTCGCCAGGGCGCGCGACCGGGCGCGCCTGGTTGCCGCCACCCGCCTGGACCACGGGAGAGAGGGTCATGATGAACAGGACGCTTCGCCGCCTCCGGTACGTGCTCGTGCTGCTTCCCATCGCCGCCCTGGCGCAAGTCCCACCGCCGCCGCTCGGGCCGCTTCCCCCGCCGCCGGTGCCGCTGGGGAATCCCATCACGATCGCGAAGGCGAATCTCGGGAAGGCGCTGTTCTGGGACGAGCAGCTGTCATCCTCACGCACCGTGGCCTGCGGCACGTGCCATCGCGCCGAGACCGGCGGCTCGGATCCGCGTTCGGTCGCGGGCGACGTCGCGGCCACGCATCCCGGCCCCGACGGCGTGTTGGGAACGGGCGATGACCTCACCGGTTCACCCGGCGTGCCGCTCTCGGTCTCCGGGGGCGCGTACGAATGGGAAACCACGTTCGGGATGCGGCCACAGGTGACGACGCGTCACGCACCCTCGCACATCAACGCGGCCTACGCGCCGAACCTGTTCTGGGACGGCCGGGCGCGCACCGTGTTTCTGGACCCGGTGAGCGGTGACACCGTGCTCCGAGTGGGCGGGGCGCTCGAGAACCAGTCGTCGGGCCCGCCGGTCTCGAGCGCGGAGATGGCCCACCTGGGGCGCGACTGGACGGACGCCGCCGCGCGCATGGCGTCGGTGCGCCCGCTCGCGCTCGCGGCGTTCGTGCCCAACGAGCTCGAGGCGTGGATCGCGGGTCGCGATTATCCGCAGCTCTTCGCCGAGGCGTTCGGCACCCCCGACGTGACCGCCGCGCGCATCGCGCTCGCCATCGCCACCTACGAGCGAACGCTCGTCTCGAACCAGGCGCGCATCGATTCGGTCATCGCCGGGAGCGCGACACTGACGCCACAACAGCAACAGGGCCAG